>JAAXXA010000333.1 GCA_013334735.1 Bacteroidota bacterium | reverse complement strand
ATTTGTTTCTGCAAAATTATACTAAATCCCTCTCCAGATATATGTTTCTAAAAACCTATACAAGTCAAAGAAGAAGTATATTTTCAAACTGTATAGAACATTACTCCTACTACATCCACGGAAACGTGAAAACCCTGTGGCAGAACAACAGGCGCTTGCTGAGCAGAGCGAATTACGTAACATCACTTTATACCAAAATTTTATTTGATTCTTGTTTTTGCGTAACTAACTACATTATAGAGGTATAGCGCTTATACGAGGTTGTTTTTCCAATCTTTGAATCTCATTAGTCATAATAAAATTGGTAATTATGAATTATAGTTATATTTTTGCACCCTTAAAAAACTACTTTAAGAATAAAGAATTAACATAATTAATTAATATAGAATAATATAAATTTTATCACCCATGCAAAATAAAGGAGCTATTAAAATTTTTGCAATTGCATTTGCGCTTGTATCATTGTTTCAATTATCGTTTACGTATTTTGCCGGCAAAATTGAAAAAGATGCCGTTAAATATGCAAATACAGATGCTACTTCAAAACAAGCAAAAGAACTTGCAAAAAATAATGTCATAAAAGAAAAGATCGTTTTCGACTCGTTGGTTAAGGTTAAAGAAACATATTTTCTTGATTCTATGCAGAATGAAGAAGTATTTAACTTTTTTTGGATAAAAAAATATACATTCAAAGAATGTAAGGACAGAGAACTTAACCTTGGTCTTGACCTTAAAGGTGGTATGAATGTTACCCTAGAGATTTCTGTTGTAGATATTATCAAAGGATTGGCAAATAATAGCAAGAATCCTGTTTTCACTAAAGCTATTGAAAAAGCCAATGAAATGGAGAAAACAAGTACAAAAGATTATGTTACTCTTTTTGGAGAAGCTATAAAAGCTATTGATCCCGGGTTTAAGTTATCTTCTGTTTTTAATACTGTTGATTTAAGAGAAAAAATCAATTATAGATCTACAAACGAAGAAGTACTTGCAATTATTAAAACAGAAACCGACGGAGCAATTGACCGTACTTATAATATCCTAAGAACCCGTATCGACCGTTTTGGCGTAACACAACCTAATATTCAGAAATTATCTACTGCAGGTCGTATTCTTGTTGAACTTCCCGGTATTAAAGATCCTAACAGGGTACGTAAACTTTTACAGGGAACTGCAAAACTTGAATTCTGGTTAACTTACGAATTTAAGGATGTTTACAAATACCTTGAAGATGCAAATAAAAAACTTGTTTTAATTAATAAAGGCGACGACACTGTAAAAACTGATACTATAATCAAAGAAGTTGCAGATAATAATGTAAAAAATAAAAGTAAAAATAAAACCGGAAAAGTTAAAAAAGACACAACGGCAAAAGATACTACATCTTTAGTTAACAAAATAAAAAAGGATACTACCGGTAGTGGTAACAAAGCCGACAAGCAATCGTTTGAAGAATATGCAAAGGAAAATCCTTTGTTTGCATATTTAAAACCTGCTTTCGAACAGAGTAAAGATGGAAAATATTTTTTTGGTAAAGGGCCAACTGTTGGATATTGCGCTATAAAAGATACATCTAAGGTTAATAAGATGTTGGCTTTACACCAGATAATCTCTATTTTTCCTAAAGACCTAAGTCTGAAATGGGAAGTAAAACCATTTGACGAAAAAAAGACAATGCTTAAATTAATTGCAATCCAAACATCAAAATTAGATGGGAAAGCGCCTTTAGATGGTGGAGCAATTACAGATGCGCGTCAGGATTATGGACAAAATAATTCAAATGTAGTATCGATGCAAATGAATTCCGATGGCGCTAAAACATGGAAAAGGCTTACAGGCGCTAATGTTGGAAAGTGCATAGCTATTGTTCTTGATAATTATGTTTATTCAGCTCCTGTTGTGCAAAATGAAATACCTAATGGTAGCTCACAAATTACAGGAAACTTTTCTATTGAAGAAGCGAAAGACCTTGCAAACGTATTGAAAGCCGGTAAACTTCCTGCTCCTGCAAAAATAGTTGAAGAAGCTATCGTAGGACCAACTCTTGGTAAAGAAGCAATAACAGCCGGTTTATGGTCGTTTATAGTGGCTTTTTTACTCACATTAATATTTATGGTTTTTTATTACAACCGCGCAGGTTTAGTTGCCGATGTGGCTTTGTTTACGAACATGTTTTTTGTGTTTGGTATTCTTGCATCTCTTGGCGCAGTTTTAACTTTACCCGGTATTGCCGGTATAGTTCTTACTATAGGTATGGATGTGGATAAAAACGTAATTATTTATGAGCGTATCCGCGAAGAACTTCGGGCAGGTAAAGGAGTAAGGCTTGCCGTTAACGATGGTTATAAACATGCTTATTCATCAATTATTGACAGTAATGTTACTACCTTACTTACGGCAATTGTTCTGTTGATTTTCGGTTCGGGACCTGTTCAGGGATTTGCAACTACACTTATCATTGGTATTATCAGTTCTTTATTCTGCGCTATTTTTATTACAAAGTTAATTTTTATTTGGATGATGGACAAGAATATAGATGTACATGTTTGGAATAAAATAACCAAAAATTTCCTCACAAATATTCACATTGATTTTATTGGAATAAGAAAAACCTTTTATATTGTTTCTCTTGCACTTGTTGTTATTGGAATAGTTTCCATTGCAACAAGAGGATTAACTAAAGGCATCGACTTTACGGGGGGAAGAACTTATGTGGTAAGGCTTGATAAAGAAGTAACAACTACTGAAATACGCGTTGCTTTGGGAAAAGTATTTGATGGACATGAGCCTGAAGTTAAAACATTTGGACCCAGCAATCAGGTGAAGATCACTACATCATATAAAATTGATGATAAATCGCTTGAAACAGATTCTGTAGTTGAGAGCAAACTTTTTAGCGGTATTAAGGGTTTTTATAACAGCAAAATCACACTTGCAGACTTTATCTCGCATGACGATAAAAAGTTACTCGGTCGTTTAAGTTCGCAAAAAGTTGAGCCAACAATTGCATACAGCTTACTGAAAAAATCATTTTTAGCAGTATTTTTCTCATTATTGATTATATTCATATATATTGCTTTGAGATTTAAAAAATGGCAGTGGGGGCTTGGTGGAGTTGTTTCTCTTTTCCATGATACATTTATTGTTGTTGCTATATTCTCGCTTTTTAACGGAATATTACCTTTCAGTTTAGAAATAGATCAGCATTTTATTGCAGCTATTCTTACTATTATAGGTTATTCCATTATGGACTCTGTTATTATTTTCGACAGAATTCGTGAATATCAGGCTCTTTATCCCAAGAGGGATTTGAAATCTAATATGAATGATGCAATCAACAGCACATTGAGCCGTACTTTAAATACCTCCGGTATTACATTTATGGTTTTACTTGCCATGTTTATATTCGGAGGCGAAGTGATCAGAGGATTTACATTTGCTTTACTGATAGGTATTGCAATTGGAACTTATTCTTCCGTGTTAAATGCAACTCCTATTGCTTACGATACGATTTTGTGGTGGGAAAAAAGAAAAGAAAAGAAAAATTTGCTTAACGGCAAAAAATAAAAACAAATTCTTGCCACATATTCACAGATTAAAATTATTTTTTAAATAAATTTAATTAGCCCCTGTAAAAGTAGGGGCTTTTTTATTTAACTTTGTATTACAATTGTTTCGTATGCGTTTTTTAAAACTCACATATATATTATCTTTCCTTTTGTTTTTCTGCGTATCACACGGACAACAAATTTCATTATCCGACACTATACTTAACGAAACGAAAGTGCTTTTACGCAAGGAACAAAGCGGTTTTCTGATGATCCACACACAAGGGTTCGGGGCAGGCTACAGAACCGGCAGGCATTTAACAGGTTATAAAAAAAGGATGTTCGAAATTGAACTTACCGGAATGAAACATCCAAAAGAAGTAAAAATAATAAACCCATATTTTGAAAATTCAAAGAGTTATGTTTACGGTAAAGAAAATTCTTTTTTACTGATACGCGCTGGTATTGGAATACAAAAAATTATTAACAGTAAACCGTATTGGGGGGGCGTAGAATTAAAATACTATTATTATGGAGGACTTTCTCTTGGGCTTTTAAACCTGTTTTTAAATATAAACCCGGAAGAGGCTTTAACTTTCCAAAACCATTAAAAAAAGATGTTCTGCCGTATATATTATCTGTAAAATGTTTACTGGGATCATATTGTTCGGTGGTAAGGTTATATTCATAAGGCGTATTAGTTTCATTTAATA
>JAAXXA010000332.1 GCA_013334735.1 Bacteroidota bacterium | reverse complement strand
TTATATATTCCCGGTCTTATCACTTCACCCAAGACCGTAATATTGAAATTCATAAGTTTCACAACAACTAAAGAGTTTTTCAGAAAAGCATCAACAGTTTTTTGAATAATTTCCTGAGATTTAGAAATTGTTAATCCTTTAATCTGAACCTTACCAATAACAGGCATTCTAACGTACCCTGAATCATCAACATTGTAACTGTTTACATAAACTGATAAATCTGAAGTGTAATTATTTACATTATTGCTTTCGGTATTTACAGAAAAAGCCGAATTTTGATCTAATGGAACGACTTTAATATATAAGACGTCCCCAGGTTTTAAAATATAATCAAAACCTGCAGAATCATTAAGAGTTGGTGGAGTTATATTATTATTTTTGTTCTGAAGATAAATAAAATTTTTTTCAGAAGTACAAGAAAAAAGAGCAAAAAAAGTTATGCAAATGATAACAAGTTTGTATGAACGCATGAAAAAGTTTTTATTGAAACAATAAATTATAAAAAAGTGCCCGAAACAGGACTCGAACCTGCACATCCTTACGAATACTAGTCCCTGAAACTAGCGCGTCTACCAATTCCGCCATCCGGGCTATATATGCATGATGTTATATGTTATATGGCTAATGTAAAATGTAATAAAAAATCAATTAACATCTTGACATAGAACATAATACATCTTACACATTATATATATAAAGTGCCCAGGACAAGACTCGAACTTGCACACCCGAACGGGCGCCAGCCCCTCAAGCTGGTATGTCTACCAATTCCACCACCTGGGCAATTATCTTTTGCAAATGTATTATTTTTATATTTATTTTTACAAAAAAATAAAAAAATTAAATATTTATTTATGTTTACACAGAAAGATCTTTATCAAATTGAAAGCAAGAATATTCAAATTGACTCCTTAAAACAACAAATAAAATATTTTAAAAATGGCTTTCCTTATATTTCCTTGCACAATCCTGCAACTATTGAAAACAAAGGCATTTACAAGCTTAATAAGGAGGAAATAAGCGAACTTAATAATATTTTCGAAAAGGATATATCAAATAATAATATTATCAAATTTGTTCCTGCTTCGGGAGCGGCAAGCCGTATGTTTAGATCACTTTTTTCATTCATCGAAGAATATGATTGTTCTCAGAAAGCATACAATAACTATATTTCTGACAAAAGTTTTAATTCAGTTTACAGTTTTATTTATAGGATAAAAGATTTTGCTTTTTATGAAGATCTTGAAAAAAAAATGTTTGAAAATGGTATAGATATAAAAAATTGTATTGAAAAAAATGATTTTAACACTATAATAAATTTTTTGCTCACCGATAAAGGTCTTAACTATTCATCGCTACCTAAAGGTTTATTAAAATTTCACAAGTATAGCAATTACGCCAGAACGGCATTTGAAGAACATTTTGTAGAAGCGGCTAATTATTCAAAAAACAAAAACAACAGAGCGAGCATTCATTTTACATTATCAACTGAACATATTGAAAAATTTAAAAAATTAATCAATGATGTAATTGATAAATATGAAACTAATTACAATACAAAATTCGATATTTCTTTTTCCGTACAAAAAACATCTACCGACACTATTGCTGTTGATATGAACAATGAACCTTTTCGCGAAAAAGACGGCTCTCTTTTATTCCGACCGGGAGGTCATGGCGCTTTACTTCAAAATTTGAATGACCTTGGAGGAGATATTATCTTTATAAAAAATATCGACAATATTGTCCCCGACAGATTAAAACATGAAACTTATATTTACAAGAAAGCTTTAGCTGCATATTTGTCAATACTTTCAGACAAAACACATTTATATCTTAAAATTTTAGAGAAAAAAGAAGCAAGCGATGAATTAATTACCGAAATTTCAACTTTCGCTTCTGACAAATTAAATATTTTTTCTGATTCTTTTATAGGCTTAAATAAAGATGAAAGAATGAATTTTCTTTTCTCGAAACTTAATCGTCCGATAAGAGTTTGCGGAATGGTAAAAAACGAAGGCGAGCCGGGAGGAGGACCTTTTTGGGTAAAAAGTAAAAATAATGAAATATCATTGCAAATAGTAGAATCTTCGCAAATTAATCTTTCAGAACCATCACAAAAAGAGATATTCAGCAAATCCACTCACTTTAACCCTGTTGATCTGGTCTGCGGAGTCAAGGATTATAAAGGAAATAAATTCAATCTATTAAATTACACCGACCCAGATACTGGTTTTATTTCAGTAAAATCAAAAGATGGAAAGGATTTAAAAGCTTTAGAATTACCAGGGTTATGGAATGGCGCAATGGCTAACTGGATTACAATTTTTGTAGAAGTGCCTGTTATTACATTTAATCCTGTAAAAACAATAAATGATTTATTAAGAAGTGAGCATCAATAATAGTAGATTGATATGTATGATGTATGGTGTATTAAGAAAATTGTTAAATGTATCTTTTCTGATTACTCAACTCACATTTTCTATTTCTTTTTTTCGTCTATTTTAATTTGTCGTTCAATAAAATCGCGTAATTGTTCAACACTTAGACGTTTTGCCAATATTTTTTTATTTTCATCTAATAAATAAATAACGGGAGTACTGTAAATGTCGTAAATTGTATGAAAACCAGTAGTGTTTTGAATATCCATTACATTTATCCAGTTTAGAGAATTTTTTATAATGAATTTTTTCCATTCGTCAATTTTGGGGTCTGTACAAACAGCGTAAACTTCAACACCATTAGATTTTATACTATCATAAAGAGCTTTCAATACAGGTGTTTCTTTTTGACAATGACCGCAAACAGGATCCCAGAAATAGAGAACGGTATATTTAGATTTAAGATTATATAATGTTACAAAAACATCACTAGTATCCTGCATAGTTAAATTTGGAGTTCTTACACCTAAAAGCAAACCTTTAAGAATTTTAGCGCGGTTGGAAATTTTTTCGAGATTCGTAGGACTTACCCAGTAAGCTTGATTTGTATCGTAATATTTCTCAACCAAATGAACAAAAATTGCATCAAATCCCATAATATTTGATGTTTCTGACCAGTTAGTAAGATACCATACTAAATATTTGAATACTTCTTTATTATGAGCTTTTGCTATGAGGGAATCTCCATCTTTTATAATGGAATCAGGATGTTGCACAACCAAGGTAGTAATATATTGTTTAAGCTTATTATGGAAGATTGGTGTTCTTAAAAGCCTGTCATCAGAAAAATCGATGTTGTCCAGAAAGTGTTGTTTGTAATATCTGTAAACAAAAACTGAATCTTTTTTACCATTAGGTAACAGTGGAGCTTCGGGAATTGGCAATTCATAAGATGCTTTAAATACTTTTGCTAAAAAAGTTTCAGGATGTTTGTCAATAAAGTCAAGTTTATATTTCTGAACTGCTTTATCAATTGCTACCAATTTATCTTGTAAAAGCTTTGTAGAGTCCTTATTTTCTTTGACTTTAGGATAAAGTGTTTTTATAGCTTCATTTTCTTTTTGCTTAATGTTTATAAATCGAAAATAATCATAGAAAAGTTGATTTTCAGGAGAACCTTTAATTTTCATATCATTAATAAAATCAGATGTATCTGTTTCCATAGAAAAAAACATATCATTATTAATAATAAATTCAAAATATTTTTTTGAAGGAACAATAATCAAATAAATACCACCGGGTAAAACGTCATCTCCTGAAAAAACACAATTACCTTTAGAATCAATTTTTGCAGTATCTTTAATATATTGCTTATCGCCATAATAATTTCCAAGATAGCAAACAGTATCTTTAAGTCCGTCAATTTTAACATTAATAGTGTATTTTGGTTTTTCAGCAAAAGAAAATTTAAAAAACAATACTATTAACAATAAAGCGAAAATTTTTTTTGAAGTAGCATTCATATTTTTCTTGGTGGGGCAATTTTTTTTATATAAACCTGATGAAGATCAACAAGTCGGGCGAGGAGGGCTGGGAGCTGGTCAGCGCCTTCCCACCGGAGAACAGCGGCAAGGTGATGCAGCCGGCGTTCTTCATTCTGCTGCTGCTGTCGGGCGTCTGGTTCCAACTGAGCGCCTGGCGGCGCTTGAGCGCTTCCGCCGTCCGCCGGAGGGGGCCGCCAGAGGCGCGTGGGTGGACCTGGGGGAATCCTTCCGCAGGGTGAATCGCGACTACTTCGACGGCGCGCTGCCTGCACCGCAGCTGGCATGGAGCCGGCGAGTCCGGCGGCAGGAGTTCGGGCGCTATGATGCGCCCGGCGACACC
>JAAXXA010000331.1 GCA_013334735.1 Bacteroidota bacterium | reverse complement strand
TTATTTTTATCCCTGCAGCAATATCACAAAGTTTTCAATTATCATATAATGGAACTGTTATTTCAAACGGAACCGACATATATGCATGGGGGGATTCTACTTATGGAACTATAATTACAAAAGAAATAAGTGTAAAAAATATTTCTTCTTCTTCCGTTTCATCGGTAGGAAAAAAAATTGAAACTAACCAAATTAGCGGCACAAGCAGTATGTTTTGTTTTGGCACTTGTTACCCATCTACAACTTCAGAATCCGAAACTGTATCTATTACCAATAACCATGATACCGTATTTTCGGTAGATTATAAACCAAAAGGACATTTGGGAGAAAGCATTATTACGTGTGTTGTTTATAATGTAAATAATATAAACGATTCAGCTTGGTTTGTTATCCATTTTAATGCAACTCCTGCTACTATTAAAGAAGTTGCCATCACGAAACCTGAAATATCAAATCCATACCCAAATCCTGCAAAAGATTATACGTGTTTTAATTATAGTTTTCCCAAAAACACTATAAATATTAAATTTATTTTGCAAAATATTATTGGTACGACCATTAAAGAAATCGAAATTGGTAATACTGATGGTAAGTTAACTCTTATAACAAATGATTTAAAAGAAGGTGTATATTTCTATAGCTTTTTAGCAGGAGAAAAACTTATCATAACCAGAAAATTAGTAATTCGGGGTAACTAAAGCACCAATAAATCATTATTTACTCTTATACTTTCCTCAAATTCCCAAAAAATAATTTTATCTGCACAAAGCCTTAACAGGCTCTAGTCCTTGATATGTGCCTTCCTGAATAGCTTTAAGTACAGCACCTCCACCGGTAAAGATATAATACTTTGGATTGTCAAGAGCTACAATGTATAATCCTGGGAGCAATCGTTTTAGTTCCTGCATGGTATCTCCACCGCCATAAAGTTTTACAGCATCAAGGTTTTCGTCAATCATTTGATCAAGAGCAATAGTACCTTCATTAAAGTGAGGCGTATATCCCATTACAGCGTTTACAAATACAGTTTTAGCCTTACGGAATACATCAAGTACGGATTGTTCCATAAAAGATTCTTTTGCTACATCAAGAACATAATTCAGCTTTGTTCCTGCTTTTATTTTACGAATATCTAATTTTCTATTTTTTCCTTCCAATTTACCCTCCATTGTATCTGACTCAATAATATATGGAAGTTCTATCATTTTATCGGGATATTGTTTTGCAAACTCTACAAAAGCCTTGGCATGTTCCATATCCTCTGCTTCGATGCCCTTAATTTCAAAGCCGTATTTTGCGCATAGGTAAGCATTGTATATTACGCCTCCTAATACCAAATGATCTGCTACTTTAAGCAAAGCGTTCAGGGAATCAATTTTAGTATCGAATTTAGCGCCTGCAACCACAGCAACAAAAGGTCTTTCGGGTTTATATATTCTGTCTAAATTTAGAAGTTCTTTTTGCATAAGAAATCCTGCATACGATGGGAGGTATTTTGTAACGGCAACTGTTGACGCATGCGCCTGCCATGAACCGAATGCATCGTTTACAAAAATATCGGCAAGTCCTGCAAGCTGATATGCAAAACGTTCGCCTTCTTCTCCTTTAGCTTCTTCACCTGCAAACCAGCGTGTATTGGGCAAGTAAATACAATCAATTATATTTTCTTTAAGATCCTTTATCATGTGGTTTATAGAAGTTTCTATTCCAATATAACCCTTTGTTTCGTATTGATGAAATTCAGGAACGCCAATAGTAATATGCAATTTGCTCTGTAAATAATCTACAATAGGCTGCACCGAAGTATCAACATTAATATTTATTGTACCGGCTTTTTTATCTTTAGGTCTTCCCACATGCGACATCAAAATTAATTTGCCTCCTTTTGCAATAATATAAAACAATGTACCTAAAGTTGCGTCAATCCTATATGGATCGTGAATAATTCCTTTTTTCACGACATTATGGTCAATTCTAACTAAAACTGTTTTGCCTTTAAGATCGGCATCCTGAAGTTGTTTAAAACTTATATTTTCCATGTTATCATTTTATTTTTTGTAAAACTATTTTTTTAACTCTGTTTTTGGTTTTTCAATATTTTTTATATTTGTAAATGCGCCATAGATCCACCCTTCCTTGGTTTTGTGTTTTATTTTATACCAGTAATCTGTTTTTTCGTCAATAGTTTCTTTTTTACCTTTTTCAATAATTTCACAAGTGTCATTTGTTTTAAGTTGCCTGATACGGACAGCTTTCAAATCGGGAGACACGCGCAAATTTACATTTGTTCCATGAATTACCAAGTATTTAGGGAAAGATTTTTCTGCTTTCACAATAGAATCAGCAACAAATTTAACAGAATCTATTGAATCTTTTTGTGCTTTTAAACGTTTTTCTTTTGCGCCACCGGAGCAGGAAATAAAAAGAACTGCAATCACTAAAATTGCTAAAAAAGCTAAAGCTAAATTTTTCATTTTATGTTTCGATTTAAAATTAATATTTATTTATTTCTTTTTTTTTTAACCGTTGAAACGGTTTAATTTTTCGATTTTTCTGCTTCATAGCCCACGGATTAATCCGTGGGCTATGTATAAAATGTATGTGTTTAATAATGGTTTAAACCATTTTATTTTATTGAATTTTCAACTCAATTATTTCAATCGGGCTTTAATATTTTTTGATTGTTCTTCAAAGCCCGGTTTATCAAGCAGAGCGAACATATTGTTTTTATATGCTTCAACACCCGGTTGGTCAAAAGGATTTACGCCAAGCAAATAACCGCTTAATCCGCAGGCAAACTCAAAAAAGTAAATTAATTCGCCTATGCTTTCTTCATTTAATTGAGGTATTGTAATTTTGATATTCGGAACATTTCCATCAACATGAGCTAACATAGTTCCTAATTCCGCCATTTTATTAACTTCCTGTATGCCCTTCCCTGCAAGGAAATTAAGTCCGTCTAAATTATCTTCATCAATTGGAACAATAAGTTTTTTATTAGATTTTTCAACAGATATAACTGTTTCAAAAATATTACGTAAGCCATCCTGTATGTATTGCCCCATAGAATGCAGGTCTGTAGTAAAATTTACACCTGCAGGAAAAATACCTTTGTTTTCTTTTCCTTCGCTTTCACCATATAGTTGTTTCCACCATTCGGTAAAATATTGTAGCGAAGGTTGAAAATTTGCTAAAATTTCCAATTGTTTACCATTTCCGTATAATATACTACGTGTTGCGGCATATAAAGCAGCAGGGTTTTTATTTATATCAGATGAAGTTTTAATTTCTTTTTCAGCTGCAACAGCGCCTATGACAATTTTTTTAATATCAATTCCGGCAACAGCAATTGGCAAAAGCCCTACAGGCGTTAGCACAGAATACCTTCCTCCTACATCATCGGGAATGTCGTAAGTAGTATATCCTTCGTTTACTGCAAGTTTTTTTAGCGCTCCTTTAGCTTTGTCCGTTATAGCAATAATACGTTCTTTTGCACCCTGCTTTCCGTATTTTTTTTCACAATGATTTTTTATTAATCTAAATGCAATAGCCGGCTCTGTAGTGGTTCCCGATTTAGAAATAACAGCAACGGCATATTCTTTTTTATCCAACAGTTCCATTAATTCTGCATGATAATCTTCGCTGATATTATTACCTGCATAAATGATAAATGGATGCTTCCGTTCACTCATCAATCCGGTAAAAGGATTTGAAAGAGCATCTATTACCGCTCTTGCCCCAAGATAAGAGCCTCCAATCCCAATGACTACAAATAATTCTGCAATTTTGCTTATCCTTTTCGCGTCAGCTTGAATTTTGCTTAGGATTTTTTCATCTATTGAAGATGGTAAATCAACCCATCCTAAAAAATCTTTTCCTTTACCTGTTTTATCGAATAAAGCTTTATGATGTTTTGTAATTTCTGACTGAAGTGAAATTATTTCATCTTGCTTAATAAAATTATATGTTTTACTAATATCAATACTTATATTTTTCATCTATTCAAATTTTATAAGGTAATTGGTTATTATATTTGTGTATATTATGCACACCAATAAGTTGCGTTTTGTATTTTAATACTGAAGTTTCGCATGGAAAATAAATTCATCAAATACTTGTTATTATTCGTATTCGTAAATATTTACTAAATGTATTCCATCTTTTGTTTTTGGTAAAAAAGTATTAAGTAACGGTCAGTCAGAGCAGATTATCCTGAAACGAAAGTTGAAGGAGAAGATTGTCGAAGACGACCGTTATGTGCCACTCTTCGAC
>JAAXXA010000330.1 GCA_013334735.1 Bacteroidota bacterium | reverse complement strand
CTTCGGTTATACTAAAAACGGGATAAATTGTCGCATTTTATGAATACAAAAAGGTATAGAGGTATAAGGAAAAGCAGGTTATGCCATATACCCTTATACCTTAAACCCAAATGTAATAATTTACACCGTGCAAAGTATAAATCGACTTTACAATTATTTATATTTCGACTAAAAAGTAAATAATTTGTTAATTGTTTACTTTTTATTAGACTATTTCTTACATTTGCATAAGCAAATATACCATTCTCTCTATAATGAATTTTGGAAATAAAAATATATTAATTATTGTAAATGAAGCAATTGTTGCTTTGGATATAAAAAATATTTTTTTGAATGAAGGTTATAATGTTATAGGAGTTACATCATCTCTTAATGAAACTTTAGAAAAAATTGGAAATTTTAAAAATGTTAATCTTATAATCATGGATTCTGACCTTTCTGATTTTCATGAAAAATTATCCAAAGCAGAAAAAGTGTATAGAATAATTAATACCCCTCTTATTATCATAACTTCACATATTGAATTTATGAAATCGAAATGTGAAAATTATAAATTTATAAAACTTCTAAAAAAGCCCTTTGGGCACAAGGATTTGTTTAATATTGCCACCTCATCAAACGTGAGTATAACAAATTAAACTTCCTTTACAACCCTATCACTCTCACAAATATTTCAAATCCTTTTTAATCCTAATCCAACAATAATTTTTTCTGTATTATCCTAACAAAAAAAACCTCACAATATTCGAGGTCTTTTTTTTTAGAAGGTATCTACTTTTCACTTTCAACTTTTCACTTTACACTTATTCTCCTAGTATTCCCAAAGATCATGTTCTTTTACAAAGATTTCATCCTTTATTCTTTCCGATTCCAGCAAAGCATCCATACCCTTGGCATACTCGGTAATTCTTCTATCAAAAACATTTGATTCCTTATATACATAGCTGTTAAACATACGTTTAAAAAATATATCATCATAAGTTAACCTCAGAGCATCATTAAAATTATTATATACTTCGCTGTTAGCAAAAATTACTCTTGTATCAGGAAAATAAATCCAGAATAATGGTTGCTGTCCTTTTGGAGTAACACCATCAGCTTCAAAAAGATCAACTATTGGGCAAATTCCGAGAATTCTAACATCCATTACAGAACGTTGTTTGTCGAAAAACCAATCTTCTTTTAATCTGATTTGTTTAACAGATGTAGGATTAAAAGTTGTTTCAATAACGGTATCTATAAGCATTGTTTGTCCCGGATTATTAGGATCAGGAACTTCAACCTGAGTAGAATCAGTTTTATTTAATTCTTTCATAAACTGTTCATAAGGTTTTTCAACCAAAAACTCATCACTGGTTGCATCATAAGCTTTTATGCTACCTTCTTTAATACCATCCAGAACAACCTGCATAAATGAACGTCTTCCGTTTTGAGGAGTTGTAGGGTAATAAAATGGCTGATTGATTTTTTCCCTCATATCAATAACACGCCAAATACGCTTTGTCCAAAAAGCATCAGCTTCCCTGAAAGGTGTGTAAGGAATAGGCACCCTGTTTTTAACGTGTATCTTCTCATATACACCATCGTTTGGCGGACTATCCATAACCTGTGCTTTAATTTTTACTGATGTTATAAGTAAAAATAATGTTATGAATGTTAAAATTTTTATATTTGACATATTACCCTCCTTTTCAAAAATTATTTATAATATTTTTAAATTAATTGGAGACAAAGTACGAGTTGTTCCATCAGGTCCCTTAGCCTTTATATCTTCAAAATAAATTCTTGTCCCAGATGGAGCAACTTTAATTTTTTGCAATACAGCGGCACTTAGCATATTCCCACTACATGCTGTCGGAATAATATCACCTTTGATATTGACTAAAAAAGTAAAAGATGTAACCATAAATGTGAGATCAAAATCAAAGTTTTCCAACTTGGCAACAATCATTTTTGAAGCAGCAATTACGTTTTTGTTTACTGTTCCTGATTTTACTCCTCCAATATATGCAACAGGGTCTGGCACACGCTTTACCCTAAATTTTGAAGCTCCCATAGAAGTTGTTCTACCTGCAAAATCAGCAAAAACATTTACAGTAGTTTCAGTATAACCTGTACCAACTTTAACAATATATTTTCCTCCACCTTTTGGAGTTAAAGTACCAGATGTCATGGACGGTTTGACTTTTTCGTTAGCAACACCCGGTACTGAAATGGTAACAGGATTATCAACGCCTATGTAGAACACATTCATTTTGTCGGCAGAAACAGTAGCTGAAGGCTGCCCAACCATATAAGAGCTTGCAAAATTATAATAAGTTGGTGAGGTTTCGCCAGGGGCCACAACACTAATCCATCCTGTATATTTTTGCTCGCCGATACCACCTCCTCCTCTTGTATAAACGCCCATACCTTCAATAAATTTTGATTGGTCAAGTTTTTCGCCTACATGAGAATTAGTATCTCCAATATATATTTCAGGAGCTTTTTTACTATCATAAGCAGCAAGAAAAATATTAGCCTTATATTCGCTTCCTGATAGTATATAATTTGACTCAGCAACTACCTTTGCAGCTATTTTATCAAATTTAAAATCTTTGCCTGTAACTTCAGCTAACAAACTAGTAACAATATCACTTTCAACAGTTTTCACATCAATAAGAAGCTTACTCATAATTGCAATATCAGCAGCTAATACAGTATGATAGAAATTTCCAACCACCCAGTTAACTACCTTATTTTCCGTAACACTATGTATATCCTCTGTATTAATTGGTGATTTTTTAATAGCCTCAGCTTGAAGGGATGGATCAAGTAATGATATCATTTTTTTCTTGTATTCATCCAATTTGTTTTTAAGTACGTTTCCTTCTCCATTTTCCCCTCCTTCTGTTGTCCCTATAAGAATTTCCATAGGTTTATCATAATTGTCTTTTGACTCTACTTTAGCCAAATTCTTTGCTCTTACCACAGCAGTATCCCATTTTGCAGGGTCATCAGATCTTTGCTTGATATTAAAATCAGCATAGGCTACTATTTTAGTTTTAAGATCCTGAATATACAATGATAACTCATCTGCATATTTTTTTGCAAGTTGCGCTTTGTCAAAAAATTTCTGAACTTTAGCAGGATTTTCTAAAAGAGCTTTGTTAAAAGCGCTTTGAGTCATTTCTGTTTTGCTAATCACATTTTTAGAACTTGTTTCAAGCCCTTCGTTTACAATAATGAATGCATTTAAAATATCTTTTGAAACGTTGAGAGCCAGAAGAGCAGTCAAAACCAGGTACATCATACCTATCATCTTCTGACGCGGGGTTTCTTTATAACCAGCCATAATCTATATTAATTATTAATTGTTAATTATTAATTTTTAATTATTAATTCGTAATTGAATTAAATTACCTGTTAACATTAACATTCATGGCTGCAAGCATATTTCCATAAACATTATTCAACGCTGAAAGGTTTTTATTTAAAGTTGCTATTTCATTCTTAAATTTCATAGTATTATCACTTGATTCAGTAAGGTTGCCCATAAACTGGTTCAAAGTTTCCTGTAACTTATTAGTTGCCTGAAGTTGTTCGGAAGTACCTTTTAACTGAAGTTCATATACCGAATTAAGTGCTGTAAGATTTTGAGCAACTTTCTGTACCTGCTCACCATAAGCTTTACCGTCAACAGCTGAAAAATCTATTGCCTGAGCAGATTTCGTCAAGGATTCCGCAGATTTACTGTATTGTTCGGCAAGGTCATTAGCCGATTTAGTTGCAAATTTAATGCTGTTTACATATTCCTGAGATACACCTTGAGAAGCGTTCAAATCTGATTTGAAATTTTCTGCGGCTTTATTGTATGATCCGGCAAGTTCATTGGCTGATTGAGAAACAGCTTTAATACTTGTTTGATATTGTGATGAAGCATTTACGTCATTAGAAAGCGCTTCAGCAGTTTTATTATACGAATTTGTTAATTCACCGGCTGATTTAGAAGCTCCTTTTATATTTTGCACATATTCGTTTGTAGCAACTGAAGCATTTGAAACATCAGATAATTTTGATGTAGTTTCATTTAATTTATTTAAACCTGCTCCCAAACTTGATATTAAAGCCGGTCCGATCTTGGCTTCTTCAAGCATTTTATCTAATTCTTCGGTAAGATTTTTTTTCTCTATACTTTTATCTTCTTCAGTGTACATACCGGCTAATTCGGGGTAAACAAGACTCCAATCCGGTTCAACATGCGGTGGCTCGAATGCTGAAAAGAAAAATATTATTGCC
>JAAXXA010000329.1 GCA_013334735.1 Bacteroidota bacterium | reverse complement strand
CTTTTACTTTTACGGTAATTTTACTTTTATTGTTCTTTAATATTTCTTTCCTTACAAGTTTAATGAGCAAATTCAAAGGAAGGCTGCGACGAATTAGTTTGTATGGAAGAGTTTTTTCATTTTACACGTTTAAAGACTTACTAATAACGCTTTTATTTAGTTCTTCAAGATACTTGATATTTATAATACAGTTTTATCTTTTATTAAACCTTTTCAACGCGAAAATCCCTTTCGGACAGTCATTTATTATGGTATCAGTGATTTACTTTGTAATGGCAACAATTCCTACAATAACATTAACGGAAATTGGTGTAAGAGGATCCGTGGCATTATATTTTATAGGTATGTATTTCGAAAAGCATAATCCTTCTGCATTGCCTGATATTGGTATTATAACCGCCTCATCGGTATTATGGCTTGTAAACCTTGCTATACCTGCTCTTTTAGGTACATTTTTCGTTTTTAAACTGAAATTTTTTAGAAAAACATGAGCTTGTACCGATGCGGTATCTGTAATTGTCCAACTAATTGTCCAATAACAGCTACTCTTTCGGCATAATGCAAAATTTTTATGATTTTAATTGTAATAAATAATGGCATTAACTTTTGAAATATTGTCTTATGTTTTCGTTTTCATTTTATTGTGTTATGTTATTTTAATAGGAACGTATAATATTTCATGGTTTAAAATAAAAACATGGAAAAGCAAAATAACAGAACCTCATACAAAGGTTACTGTAATTGTTCCGGCAAGAAATGAATCGGAAAATATTTCAGCTTGTTTAAAAAATATATGTTCCCAAAATTATCCTGCTGATCTTTTTGAAATAATTATTGTTAATGATTCATCAACGGATAATACAGCAGAATTAGTAAACGACTTTATAAAAACCAATAGTAATTACAAAATTTCATTTATTGAACATTCAGGCAATAAAAATTCAGGCAAAAAACAAGCAATTACCGAAGCAATAAAAGTAGCGCAAGGCGATCTTATAATAACTACTGATGCTGATTGTGTAATGAACACAAAGTGGATTGCATCTGTTGTTGAATATTACGAAACATATAAACCTGCGATGATTATTGGTCCCGTTAAATTTTATAATGAAAAAGGATTTTTTCAAAAAATTCAAAGTGTCGAATTTTTAAGTCTGATTGCATCCGGCGCTGCATCTGTTCAAATAGGCGCTCCTATTATGTGCAATGGAGCTAATCTGGCGTATGAAAGAAAAATATTCACGGATGTCAGTGGTTATAGTAGTCCTAAAAATTATGCATCGGGTGATGATGTTTTTCTTATGCATAAAATAAAGAAATTTACTGACAGAAAAATTGCTTTTATTAAATGTAAAGATGCATTTGTTGAAACCAAAGCTCAGAATACATTTCGTGATTTTGTAAACCAGCGAAAACGCTGGGTATCGAAAAGTGTAGGCTATACCGATTTTGCTACTATTGCATCAGCATTTATTGTTTTACTTTTGAATTTGTTTTTAGTGATAAGTTTTATTTTGACATTATTTTTTAACGAATTTCAATCGATTTTTGTAATAATTTTTGTTTCAAAATTTATTATTGATTTTCCAATTTTACTGGGTGCTTTATCGTTTGCAGGTAAAATAAAAAATTTGTATTTCTTTTTGCCTTTACAACTTATATATCCATTATATATAATAGGAATTGGAATCGCAGGCTTATTTGGAAAATTTGAATGGAAAAACAGAAAATATTAAATAAAAGTACTTAAAGTGCCTAAAGTTTGCAGTGCCTACAGTAATTGGAGTTTGGATTGCCTCAAGTGGTTCTTAAAATAAAAACGAAAATGCATATTTGGAAAAAACATAAATACAATAAATGGCATACGCTTTTAATGCTTATTGCTGCTGTTATATTTATATTGTCATTACGACTTTTATCAGATCCCGATTTGGGTTTTCATCTTAATGCAGGTAGATGGATAATTGAAAACCTTTCTTTTCCTGATAAAGATACTTTCACTTTTACAGCCACACAAAATGATTATATTGACTTGCACTGGCTTTTTCAGGTATTTATTTTTATTGTTTTTAAAATTTCAGGCTATGAAGGTTTGAGCATATTAGTAGCAGTATTAAGCATCGTGTTTTTGTTTGTAATTTTAAAAAGAAATAATTTATCAGGAATCCCTCTTTATATTTCTATCTTGTTATTACTTACCGGCTTTTTAATAATTGAATCAAGGATCACGCTCCGGCCTGAAATGTTTTCTTTTATTTTTATAACAATTCTCCTGCTGTTATTAGATAGTTATTGTTACAGGCAAAAGAAAGTATTGTTTTTATTGCCCGTTATTATGCTTTTTTGGTGCAATATGCACAGCTTATTTATATTGGGGCTTGTAATAACAGTCGTATATTTTATTAGCATATCCATTACAAACAAAAGATTAGATAAATATTTTATGTTATGGATGTTATTATCTTTTTCAGTTTGCCTTGTAAATCCGTATTTCATAAAAGGACTGACTTTTCCGCTCGAACTTTTTAGCCGCTTCGACAGCAATAATATTTTTAATCAACATATCAAAGAATTTAGTTCTTTTCTTCAATTTGATAAGTTTTATACAAAAGATATTTTATTTATAATTTTCGTATTTGCGTTGATATTGCTGGTGTTTCTGACATTAAAAAAGAGAAAAATACATGAGCTTATTTTGCTTCCAATATTTTTATATCTCGCGTTAATTTCAATTCGAAATATTCCGTTGTTTGTAATTGTTGCCATCCCCATTGCAGGAGCTTCAGCTAAAGAGATTACCGATAAATTTAAAAAGAAAAAAGTTTTTGAAAAAATGTATTGGACAAAAAACCTATTATTTTATTTGGCGCTTATTTTTTGTCATTTATTTATGTTCCGACTTTTTTCAAATGCTTTTTATTATTCAAACGGTTCATATTATAAAACCGGTGTTGGGATAGATGTTTACCAACAACCCGAAAAAGCAACAGAATTCATTATAAAAAACAATCTAAAAGGTAGAATTCTTAACAGTATTGGGTTTGGAGGATGGATAGGATGGAAAACGCATCAGCCGGTATTTATCGACGGACGTCTTGAAGTAATGAAAGAAACTCTTTATAATGAAATAGTAGAAAGCTGGAATGACGGTCTCCCGCAACTTATTTATAAATACAAACCCGAGCTTATTGTTTACAATTATCAGAAATATTATAAATGGACAGATCAGATATTAAAACTGCCTGAATGGAAATTAATTTATATTGACGGAAATGCAGCTATTTTTATTCAAAAAGAGAATAATGATAATATTCCCTTATTAAATATTGAGAAGCTCCCTGGGCGCTTTAATTTGCCTTCTGAGACCAATGATCAGGAAGTTGTTAATACGCTAAATGTTAAATCGCCTTCATTACTCGAAACATTTACAAATGGCTTTTATAAAAATGTTGATTACACTAATATAGAACTCATTAATTTAGGTTCATTTTGTCTCCAGATTAAGGAATATAAAACAGCCGAACGTTTTTTATTAGAGGCTCTTAGGAAAACACAAGGAAGTGAAAACCAGTTGTATTTTGCTTTATCAGAAATATATCGTTTATTGAATGACACCGAAAAATCACAAATATGCTTTAATAAAATTTTATCTTTTGATCCTCAAAATAAAATTGTTCTTTCTGCTTTGGGAAAAATTAATAATACATCTGCTCCAAATTCTGAAACAACCAATAATGACAGTGAAACCAAAGCCAAATTGTTTTTTAATAGTGGTAACAAAAAATATCAAAATGGCGATATTCAGGGAGCTATTAATGATTATTGCAAGGCAACTGAGTTAAAACCCGATTATTACAAAGCATATAATAATCGTGCAATTATCAAATCGGTAGATTTAAAAAATGATACAGGAGCATTAAAGGATTTTAATAAAGCTATTGAAATTAATGGTGAATATGCAGATGCGTATTTAGGAAGAGGTACTTCAAAATATAATTTAAAAGATTACAAAGGAGCATGTAATGACTGGGCAAAAGCTTCTTCTCTCGGAAATTTACAAGCAGAAAAACAAATAAACATGTATTGCAAATAGTGGGAAAAACAGTCAGCAATCCTTGCCAACTGCAACTTTAGGCTGCTGACTATCTTATTCCAAAATCGAGATGAACCGTAATAGAAGCGGTTTTGTTTTTTGAAAAGGTGTTATATGCCCCGCCATAACTAAATTCTTCCGAACTGTTTTGGGCGGTTATCTGAAATACTCCCATATCGGCTCTTTTCAGATAACCGCCCA
>JAAXXA010000328.1:577-4323 GCA_013334735.1 Bacteroidota bacterium | reverse complement strand
TAATTGGCAGACACTTTACAGATATAAGCGATAAACTTATAAATACTTTACAATTAAAAAAGCTTAGCGAAATAAATTCTTCAAATGTTGAATTGATTGAAGCCGGAATAAACCAAAAAATAGGACAACTTAAACCTATCCCTTTTATTATTGCTATTGATTTATCAAAAAATAAAAAATATTTGAAATATGCAGTTTTTCCTTTGCTATTTATAATTCTAATTCTTTTTGCAGCCCCAAGTATTATTACCGATTCAACTAAAAGACTTATTAATCATGGTACTTTCTATGAAAAAGAAGCGCCATTCAGCTTTTCTATTGTAAACAAAAAACTTGAGGCAATACAACAGGAAGATTTTGTATTAAATGTTAAAATTAAAGGTAACGAAATACCAGATGTTACTTTTGTTGTAGTTAATGGAAACCAATATCAGCTTACTAAAGACAACACGGTTAACTTTCATTATAATTTCAAAAATCTTCAAAAAAATACAAAATTTCAGCTTTATGCCGATGGCTTTTATTCTAAGGAATATGAATTAGCTGTTCTGCCTAAGCCTATTATTCTCAATTTTGGAGTAACTCTCAATTATCCGGCTTACATTAATAAAAAAAATGAATATCTGCAAAATACTGGAGATGTTGTTATACCTGAAGGAACTGAAATAAAATGGAATTTTCTAACACGCGATACCAAGGATATTATTTTACGTTTTAAAGATAATTCATTTAAAACAATTAATAAGAATGAAAATAGTTTTTCATATTCATCAGTATTTAATAAAAGCCAGGGATACTCTATAATTCCAACAAACGAGTATCTTACGGTAAAAGATTCTCTTTTATATGCCATCAGTGTTATTCCTGATGCATATCCAACTATTAAAGTTATCGAACAAAAAGATTCCGTTTTGGAAAACAAATCCTATTTTAAAGGAATGATTAAAGACGATTATGGATTTAAAGGTCTTATTTTTTATTATAGAAAAATCAGTAATACCGATTCTTTATTAACAAAACCGGAAATTAAAGTAGTAACAATTAGTAACTCAGTTACACAACAGGAATTTTATTATTATTTCGATTTTAGCACTATAGCTACACAAGCAGGAGATGAGTTTGAATATTACTTTGAAGTATGGGATAACGATGGCGTAAATGGTAGTAAATCGTCCCGTTCATCTAAAATGATCTACAAACTTCCATCGCAGGAAGAACAGGAAGCAAAAACCGAAAAAACGAATGAACAAATTAAAAACGACCTTATAAAATCTATCTCCGAAGCTAAGCAATTACAGAAAGATATAGAAGATTTTAATAAAAAATTAGTTGACAAAAAAACTCTTTCGTGGCAAGAAAAAAAGCAGATGCAGGATCTCCTTGATAAAGAACAAAAACTTCAGAATAAAATTGAATTAATTCAAAAAGAAAATATTCAAAAAACAGCGCAGGAAAATCAGTATAATAAAGAAAGTGAAGACTTGCTTAAAAAGCAGGACGAGTTGAACAAGCTTTTCAATGAATTGATGACAGATGAAATGAAAGAAATGTTTAAAAAAATTCAGGAAATGCTCGATAAACTTGATAAAAACAAAGTCGCTGAAATACTTGATAAGATGAAGCTTTCTAACAAAGATATCGAAAAACAGCTAGACCGTAATCTTGAACTTTTCAAACAATTGGAATTTGAAAAAAAATTAACTAAAACTATCGAAAAGCTTAATGAATTATCCGAAAAACAAGAAAAATTATCTAAAGAAACAGATAAATCGGATATAAAAAATAATAAAGAATATTTAGAAAAAAAGCAGGAAGATTTAAACAAAGAATTTGATGATATAAAAAAGGATTTGAATGATGTTGAAAAGAAAAATCAGGAACTTGAAGAACCAAATAAGCTTGATAGCACTAATAAAGAACAAAATAGTATTCAGGAAGAAATGAATAAAAGCCTTGAAAATATAAAAGACAGTAAAAATAAAAAAGCTTCTCAATCACAAAAAAATGCTTCTGAACAAATGGAAGAGCTTGCCCAAAAATTAGAAGATATGCAAAATGAAATGGAGCAGGAAAATGCAGCAGAAGATATTAACTCACTTAGAGACATTCTTGAAAATCTTATAAAAGCATCTTTGGATCAGGAAAAATTGATGAGCGACCTTGCTGATATGAAAACAACTGACCCAAAGTACGTTAGCGTTATGCAAAATCAAAAAAAGCTTAAAGATGATTTGCAAATGATTGAAGATTCCTTATTTGCTTTAAGTAAAAGGCAATCTCAAATAGAAACATTTGTAAATCAGGAAATAAGTGAAATTAACGATAATGTTAGCAAAGCTATTTCATTTCTTGCAGAGCGTGGTATAAGCGCTGGTAAAGCAAGACAACAACTTGCAATGACGTCAATAAATAATCTGGCATTAATGTTATCCGAAACTCTTAATTCGATGCAACAGCAGTCAGGAAAACCGGGTTCAGGGAAATGTTCTAAGCCGGGGAGTTGCAGTAAACCGGGTACGGGAAATCCTTCTTTTAAATCAATGAAAAAATTGCAGGAACAACTTAACAAGCAAATGCAGGAAATGAAAGACGGAAAAAATCCCAATGGAAAAAACGGGCAAAAATCAATGAGTGAACAATTAGCTAAAATGGCTGCACAGCAAGAAGCAATAAGAAAACAATTGCAAGAGCTTATGGATCAGCTTAAAAAAGACGGACAAGCTAATTCAGGTGAATTAAACGACTTACAAAGCAAGATGGAAGAAACAGAAACAGATCTTGTAAATAAAATTATATCAAGCGAAACTATTAAACGGCAGCAAGAAATTTTAACAAGGCTTCTGGAGTCCGAAAAAGCTGAGAAAGAGAGAGAAATGGATGAAAAAAGAGAATCAAATGAAGCAAAAAATGAAATTTTTAGTAACCCTGCGCAATTTTTAGAGTATAAGAGTATAAAACTAAAAGAAGTTGAATTATTAAAAACAGTTCCACCCTCTTTAAAAGTTTTTTACAAAAATAAAGTTAATGAATATTTTTATAATTTTGAAGAATAAGGAGTTATTATGTTATCAGAAAAAATAGAACTTAATTTGACTTCAGTTCTTGATAGTTTGCATCAGGTAGAGAAGTTTGTTGAAAATATTTGCGATGAATTTAATATTAACAATACATATTTTGGTAATATTTTGATTGTATTGACCGAAGCCGTTGAAAATGCTATAATACATGGAAATAAAAATAATCCAGCCAAGGTAGTATCGCTTGTTTTTATTTCAAAGCCAGAAGGGCTTTCATTTTCTATAACCGACGAAGGCAATGGCTTTGACACTTCTAATATACCCGATCCTACTGATATAAGTCAGGAAGAAATTAAAGGAAGGGGTATTTTCCTTATAAAATCACTTGCTGATGAAATTATTTATTCAAATAATGGGAAAACATTAGAGGTGATATTTAAAATTTCCAGTATTAATAACGAAATGGCTACCGAACGCATTAATATGCTTAAAAAATATTCTAATCCTAAAGAAATAAGTTCTATCGAAAACAGGAATAAACAATCGTAATTAGACTTTAAACAAGTTACAATTTTTGCAATCATTTAAGATTTTAGAATTATGAATTATGATTTAAAAGACTGATATTCAATTTAAAATGTAATTCGCCTTGGCGAACACAAATATAAAATGATATAAATACTTTTTTTAGACAAACACTGATTAAAATCCTGATTATTCAATGCGTAA
>JAAXXA010000328.1:0-567 GCA_013334735.1 Bacteroidota bacterium | reverse complement strand
TTTCCAGTATTAATAACGAAATGGCTACCGAACGCATTAATATGCTTAAAAAATATTCTAATCCTAAAGAAATAAGTTCTATCGAAAACAGGAATAAACAATCGTAATTTCACTCTAACAAGCTAATTTTTTTGCAACTATTTAAGTTCGCCATGGCGAATTAGAATTATGATTTAATGTTTTTTATTAAGGTTTTTACTTGTCATTTCGACCATCGGGAGAAATCTGTTTTCGGAACTTTAGATATCTCACTACGTTCGATATGACAAATGGACATATAAGGAAACGAAACTGAATTATGATTTAAAAGACTGATATTAAATTTAAAATGTAATTCACCGTGGCGAACACAAATCTAAAATGATATAAATACTTTTTTTAGACAAACACTGATTAAAATCCTGATTATTCAATGCGTACAGCAACTACAATAAATTTTAATAATGCTGATGAAAGTATTTACAAAATAAAAAATAAACAACTTGTCAAGAAGTGGATTATAGAAATATTTAAAATTGAAAACAAGAACGTAGAAAACCTTTCGTTCATTTTTTGTAATGATTCCTT
>JAAXXA010000327.1 GCA_013334735.1 Bacteroidota bacterium | reverse complement strand
GTTTAATGTCAGCCTTATGGGCTTTAGCTGAATCGTGAAGACATGATTTTAGACTAAACTACAAGACCTTCGGATGAGAAATGAACCGCGAAGCGGTGACATTATTCTAACCTGACGGAT
This sequence comes from Bacteroidota bacterium, assembly GCA_013334735.1. Taxonomy (GTDB): domain Bacteria; phylum Bacteroidota; class Bacteroidia; order Bacteroidales; family CG2-30-32-10; genus JAAXXA01. The sequence goes on along the minus strand of JAAXXA010000327.1, from coordinate 4,204 downwards.
AATCCTTCCACAGACTGAACCGCGAAGCGGTGACATTATTCTAACCTGACGGACAATCCTTCCACATATTGATCCGCGAAGCGATGACATTATTATAGAGGTGATATTATTCTATGCCTAAAAACAAATTTTACGTCGTCTGGATCGGGAAAAACCCTGGAATCTACAATAACTGGGATCGATGTAAAAAGCAGGTCGAGGGTGTGGAGGGTGCGAAATATAAAGGTTTCCCAACCCGGGAATTAGCTGAAAGCGCCTTTGATGACGACCCGCAGAAATATCTTTCCAAGGAGATGAATGCCCCAAAAAAAATAATTTGAAAAACTATAAATATTGCTGCAATAAGCACAAAGCCAATAATTGAATTTTTGTTCATTTTTTATATAAATTAGAATTTTTTCTATTTTGTTTTGTCATTTCGACTGTCCGCCGTGGCGAAGGAGAAATCTGTTTTTGTTTTTAGATTTCTCGCTATGCTCGAAATGACAAACGAGTGAATTCGATACTAAAACCAGAATATAATTTTATAGATAACTATAAAGTTGGCAAAGATAACGGAATTGTAAATATTTATATCCACATTATTTTTTATTTTCCATAGATGCTTTAACAAATTCCGCAAAAAGTGGGTGCGATTTTGCAACCGTGCTATGATATTCGGGATGGAATTGAACTCCTATAAACCAAGGATGCGAAGGTATTTCCATAATTTCGACAAGACTATCTTTAGGATTAATACCACTAGCAATCATACCTGCATTTTTAAAATTTTCCAGAAATTTATTATTAAATTCATATCTGTGGCGATGTCTTTCAAAAATACTTTTAGTTTTATAAACATCAAATGCTCTGGAACCTTCAGCAATATCGCATGGATAAGTTCCTAACCGCATAGTTCCGCCCTTACAGGATATTTTTTTCTGAGCTTCCATTATATCAATAACAGGATGAGTTGTACGTGGATTCATTTCTGTGGAATGAGCATCTTTAAATCCAAGAACATTTCTTGCAAATTCTATTACAGCGCATTGCATCCCAAGACATATCCCAAGAAAAGGAACTTTATTTTCGCGTGCATATTTTACTGCAGTTATTTTTCCTTCTATTCCCCTTTCACCAAACCCCGGAGCGACTAAAATTCCATCAAACCCGCTTAATTTTTCAGATACATTGGAAGCTTCGATATATTCGCTGTGTATCATTTGTATGTTTACTTTGCACTGATGAAGAGATCCTGCATGTATAAACGATTCGCTGATTGATTTATATGCATCCTTAAGCTCGGCATATTTCCCGACAATTCCAATATTTACTTCACTGGTCGGATGCTTTAATCTGTATAAAAACTCTTCCCACACTCTTAAATCCGGTTCTTGTTTTTCGGGCATATTCATTTTGTATAGCACAATAGTATCTAAATTTTCCTCTTTCATTAACAAAGGAACCCTATAAATAGTGTCTGTATCTATTGATTCAATAACTGATGTAGGCTCAACATTGCAGAACAAAGCAATTTTATTGCGATGAGTTTCGGTAAGATGCCTTTCGGTACGACAAACTAAAACATCAGGCTGCACACCTAGTTCAAGTAACATTTTAACAGAATGCTGGGTTGGCTTTGTTTTTAGCTCACCCGCAGCAGCAAGGTATGGGACTAAAGTAAGGTGCACCACCAAACAGTCGCTTCCCATTTCCCAACGCATCTGGCGAACTGCTTCAATATAAGGTAAAGATTCAATATCACCAACAGTACCTCCAATTTCAGTAATGATAAAATCGAATTTGCCATCATTATTAAGCAGCTTGATTCGATATTTTATTTCATCGGTAATGTGAGGAATAACCTGTACTGTTTCTCCCAGATAATCGCCTCTTCTTTCCTTTTCGATAACCGATTGATAAATACGACCGGTAGTTATATTGTTTGCCTGAGAAGTTGGCGTATTCAAAAATCTTTCGTAATGTCCAAGATCGAGGTCTGTTTCAGCGCCATCTTCGGTAACATAACATTCGCCGTGTTCATAAGGATTAAGAGTCCCGGGGTCAACATTTATATAAGGATCCAATTTCTGAATTGTTACGGAATATCCGCGCGCTTGTAAGAGCTTGGCAAGAGATGCGGAAATAATACCTTTTCCTAATGACGAGGTTACACCTCCTGTAATAAAAATATATTTTGCTGACGACATAGTGAGTTTAAAGTTTATAAAGTTAAAAAGTAGTGCCTAAAGTTTGGAGTACTTGGAGTGCCTAAAGTACTTGGACTAAGTATAAATTAAGATATAATACTAAATAAATAAGCAAATAGGTGCAATAAAGGCTTATCGTGTCTGAACTTTAGGCACTTCAAACTCTAGGCACTTTAAGTACTTTTTTTAAAAAATAACCCGCAAATTAGTAATAATAAACTTAATGTTCGCAAAAAACTTTTTTTTAATTTTTAAAACCGGATTTTTTATTTGTAAAATTCAAATTGTTAAAGTTTTATACTCGTTCTTAACAGATTTGCGGTAGCAAAGATGATTAGAACGAGTTATGCCGATAGGAACGAGATAAAATATTTTGCAAACCTGTTCCGTATCGGTATAATTTGTTTTGTAATATTAAGGCAGAAAAATTATTTGTTTTTTAAATATATTTTTACCTTTGCCGACTAATTCTATATATATTGTTATTTTTGTTTTTATGGGGCTATTATATAACAAATTACAGGAAGATATCAGATTTATCGAGGGTATGAAAGCCTGCATTAATTGTGGAACATGTACTGCAATATGCGCTGCTTCAGAATTTTACAATTATGATCCCAGAGTTATTGCCGATACTGTTCAAAGCAAAGATGAAGAAAAAATAGAAGAACTTTTGAAAAGCGAAACTATTTGGTACTGCGGTGAATGTATGTCGTGTAAGACCCGTTGTCCCAGAGGAAATACACCCGGTTTGATTATAATGGCATTGCGGGCATTGTCTCAGGAAATGGGATATTTTACCGAATCGGAAAAAGGCAGACAGCAGCTTGCTGTAAAACGTACCGTGGGTCAATGGATTCTGGATTTTGGATATTGCCTTTATTTGGAAGGCGTAGGCACTGAACTTCATCCTGAGCAGGGACCCGTTTGGGATTGGATTCAAAAAAACTGGTCGAAAGTATTTGAACGTCTTGGAGCGAATTATAAAGGGGAAGGAGTTGGTATTCTTAGAAAGATTCCCGAAGAAGCTCTTGATGAAATTCGTAAAATATTCGAAGTTACAGGAGGAAATGCACGCTTTGAAAAAATAGAAAAATATTCAAAAATGAAGGCAGAAGAACTAAATCTTGAATTTGGAGATGGTATAGATAACGAATATTTTCGTCATATTTATTCTTATAATAACAATAAACATACGCGCGAATAAATGAAAGCTGAAGGTAAACAAGCCATCTGGAAAGAATATCAGAAAGATATTGCAGACGATAAGTATTTTTATGTAAGAAGTTGTGTCAGACAAAATTTCTTTCCAGGTTCCGAAACTACTTTTCTCAGAATTATGCGGGAAGAATTGGGAAAAGATGTGTGTGAGCACGCTTGCCACACAACCTGTACAGGAATAGGTTATCATGGGGATATTGTGCCTCTTGATACTATGATGACTGTTGTTGCTCGTCAATTTGCGCTTATGACAGAAGCAGGTTACGAAAATCTTGTCCCATCGTGCATTACCTCCTTTGGCATTTATACTGAAGTGTTAGATTCATGGCACCACTTTCCCGAAACAGAAGCAAAAGTGCGCGAATATCTTAAAAAAGCTACCGGTCGCGAATTTAAAATACCTCAAAACCTTGCTCATGCGAGTGATGTTATTTATAAATTCAGAAAAGAAATAGCTGCAAAGGCTAAGTATAGATTGGTCAATAAAAATACAGGGGAACCATTGAAAGTTGTTGAACACATCGGTTGTCATTATTCAAAAATGTTTCCTAATAAAGGTGTTGGTGGTGCGGAATACCCTTATGTTCTTGTTGGAATGATTGAAGATTGGGGAGGTGAAGTTGTAGATTATCCTGAGCGCAGGCATTGCTGTGGTTTCGGATTCAGGCAATATCTTGTTCAGGCTAACAGGGGGTATTCTGTAGCTTGTTCACAAAAGAAATTTGAATCAATGGAACCATATAAACCTGATATGATTCTTACTAATTGCCCCGGCTGCCCTATGTTTCTTGATA
>JAAXXA010000326.1 GCA_013334735.1 Bacteroidota bacterium | reverse complement strand
CATAATTAGGGTTTTAATAATTAATGCGCTTATATTGTTATCGTTTTTTTTATGTAATGGGAATGAAATAACAGAAAAAGAAAGCGGAAAAGCTAATAAAACTGAAGAAAAAGCATTCAATGCCGGCGAAATGATTATCGAACATATTGTTGATGCTCATGAGTGGCATATTATGAAAATTGGAGAGACAGACATTTCTATAAGTCTTCCAGTAATTCTTTATGATAATGGCAAATTAGTTAATTTTAGTTCATCGCGTTTTCATCATGGAGCAGAATCATACAATGGTTACAAATTAGAGGTTGAAGGGGCAAATAAAGGAAAAATTGTAAAAGTTAAAGAAGATGGTGAAACAGTGGATGGAGCCGCAAAATTGCCGTTAGATTTTTCTATTACAAAAAACACTTTATCTCTTTTTATTAGTTTGCTTTTACTTTGTGTTATTTTTATTTCAATAGCAAGAAGATATACGCAAAATCCTAACAGACCTCCAAAAGGGCTGCAATCAGTTCTAGAATTCGTGATACTTTTTATTCGCGATGATGTTGTAAAACCATCTATTGGTAAAAATTATGAAAAGTATATGCCTTTTTTATTAACAGTTTTCTTTTTTATTTTCTTTAGTAATTTGCTGGGAATTGTACCATTTTTCCCAGGTGGAGCAAACCTTACAGGAAATATTGCTATTACGATGGTATTGGCATTATTCGTTTTTTTGATAACTTCTTTTAGTGGGAATAAAAGTTATTGGATGCACATTATTAATACTCCGGGAGTTCCCTGGTGGCTAAAAATACCTATTCCATTAATGCCTATTGTTGAAATTATTGGTGTAATAACAAAACCTTTTGTATTGATGGTTCGTTTGTTTGCTAATATTTCGGCGGGACATATCATTATTCTTGGTTTTATATCACTTATTTTTATTTTTGGAAATATAAATGTTGGAGTGGGGTATGGAGCTTCTGTTATTGCAGTCGTTTTCGCAGTATTCATGGGATTTATAGAATTATTAGTAGCTTTTTTACAGGCTTATGTATTTACATTGCTGTCAGCTTTATATTTCGGAATGGCTACCGAAGAGCACAAGCATCAGAAAGAACAGGCGCATTAATTAAATTAAAATTAAAATAAATTTTCAGTAATAACCTAAAATTAATCATTATGTCAATGTTATCAGTAATTATGCAAACAGTAAGCGACTTAGCTCCTGTAGCAAAAATGGGCGCGGGTATAGGCGCAGGTATAGCAGCTGTTGGTGCAGGTATCGGTATAGGTAGAATAGGTGGTAGTGCGATGGAGGCTATTGCCCGTCAACCAGAAGCAGTTGGTGAAATCCGTACAAACATGATAGTTGCAGCAGCGCTTATTGAAGGAGTTGCTTTCTTTGCTATTGTTGTTTGTTTGCTTATACTTTTCATTTAAGTAAGAAACAGAAAGTTTCGGTCTCTGCGTTTGGCAGGGACTGATTCTTTATTGTTTATTGTTAAAAGGAATAATAACAGTTAATCATTAACCATTAAATATCATTATGGAACTAGTAACTCCCCACATAGGCTTAATTTTCTGGATGACATTATCATTCGGTATTGTAATTTTTATTCTTGGAAAATTTGCATGGAAGCCGATAATGAAAGGTCTTAAAGAAAGAGAAGATACAATAGAAAATGCTTTACTGGCTGCCGAAAGAGCAAAGGAAGAAATGAAACAGCTTACATTCAGCAATGAACAACTTATGAAAGAAGCAAAGGAGGAACGCGATGTTATGTTGCGCGATGCCCGAAAAATCAGGGATCACGTTATTGGTGAAGCAAAGTCTAAAGCCGAAGAAGAAGCAAAAAGAATAGTTGAAAATGCTAAAGAAAATATACATTTCGAAAAAATGGCAGCTCTTACAGAACTTAAAAATGAGATAGCTGTTCTTTCCATTGAAATAGCCGAAAAAATAATGAAAGAAGACCTTTCTTCCAGCGAAAAGGAAAAAGCGTTAGTATCTAAATTACTTAACGAAATTAATTTCAATTAAACCGCTATATGAAAGAAACACTTATAGCATCACGTTATGCGAAGGCTTTGTTTGAGTTGTCGCTCGAACAAAATTGCCTTGAGCAAACATATCTTGATATGCAATTAATACGCGAAGTATGTAACTGCAATAAAGATTTTAGATTGCTGCTTTCAAGCCCCGTTATTAAAAGCGATAAAAAGAAAAATATTTTTAAAGCATTATTCGAAGAAAAAATTGGAAAACTTTCTTTTTTATTTCTGCTTACTCTAGTAACTAAAAGACGAGAATCTTTTGCCGAACCTATTGCAGAGGAATTTTTGAGTGTATATAAAGAATATAAGGGCATTCTTCCTGCTATTCTTACTACTTCAAGCATAGCTGATGATGAAATAAAACAGAGAGTTATTAAAATGCTTAGAGACTTTACTAAAAAAGATATTGAACTTACCGAAGAAATAAAAAATGAAATAATAGGTGGGTTCATCCTTAGATTTGGGCAATACCAATATGATGAAAGCGTTCGCAAAAAAATAATGAATCTGAAAAGAGAATTTAATATTAATGTGTATGAGAAAGGGTTTTGATAATTAAGGGATAAGGCAAAAGGCACAAGTGGAAAGTGAAAAGTGGAAAGTGGAAAGTGGAAAGTGGAAAGTGGAAAGTGGAAAGTGGAAAGTGGAAAGTGGAAAGTGAAAAATGTAATTAACTTGTAAAAATAAACATTAAAAAAACGAATAAAAAAAACAATAATTAACGCACGAAGTGCAATTGACGGCGTAGCCAAATGACAACATATAACGCTAGAAATGCAAATAACGGCGCAGCCAAATAGCAATAAACAACGCCCGTAGGGTAAAAAACGAAGTAAATAACAATAATTAACGCCCGCAGGGCAAGCAATATGAAGTAAATGACGGCGTAGCCAAATGACACAAAGCAAATGGCTATTTCCTATTTTACTAAACAAAATTTTACTAATATACTAATAATATTATGGCAGAAATTAAACCGGCCGAGGTATCGGCAATATTAAGACAGCAACTATCTGGATTTAAGTTCGAATCGGAATTGGAAGAAACAGGTTCTGTGCTTACTGTAGGTGATGGAATAGGACGCATATACGGGCTTACAAATGCTCAACTTGGCGAATTGGTTGAATTTGTGAAAGACGGAATGAAAGGAATTGTACTTAACCTAGAAGAAGATAATGTAGGAATTGTGCTTCTTGGCGAATCCACTCATATCAGAGAAGGGGATATTGTTAAGCGTACAGGAAAGATAGCGTCTGTTAATGTTGGAGAAGGAATGTTAGGCAGGGTTATTAATACTGTTGGAGATCCTATAGATGGTAAAGGGCCTGTTAAAGGTGAGACTTATGAAATGCCTTTGGAAAGAAAAGCTCCCGGCGTAATATACCGTCAACCGGTTAACGAGCCATTGCAAACAGGTATAAAAGCTATTGATGCTATGATTCCCATAGGGCGTGGACAACGCGAGCTTATTATCGGTGATAGGCAAACAGGAAAATCAGCAATTGCAATAGATACAATTATAAATCAGAAAGAATTTTTCGATAAAGGCAAGCCTGTTTACTGCATTTATGTAGCTATCGGACAAAAAGGTTCTACTATTGCAAACGTTGTTAAAACTTTAGAAGATCATGGCGCAATGCAATATACCACTGTAGTTGCTGCTCCTGCTTCTTTTCCTGCAGCAATGCAATTTTACGCTCCATTTACAGGTGCAGCTATTGGCGAGTTTTTCAGGGATACGGGAAGACCAGCTTTAGTTATATATGATGATCTTTCGAAACAAGCGGTTTCTTATCGTGAAGTTTCATTGTTGTTACGTCGTCCTCCCGGTCGTGAAGCATATCCCGGAGATGTATTTTATTTACATTCACGTTTGCTTGAAAGAGCCGCCCGTGTTATTTCATCTGATGAAATTGCAAAAAATATGAACGATTTACCTCTGTCTATAAAACATTTGGTAAAAGGTGGAGGATCGTTAACCGCTTTGCCTATTATTGAAACACAAGCAGGCGACGTTTCAGCTTATATTCCGACAAATGTTATTTCTATAACCGACGGACAAATATTTCTTGAAACTACTTTGTTCAACTCAGGTATCCGACCGGCTATAAATGTTGGTATTTCTGTGTCGCGGGTGGGCGGGACTGCTCAAATAAAATCTATGAAAAAAGTTGCAGGTACGCTAAAACTTGATCAGGCTTTATTCCGCGAACTTGAAGCATTTGCTAAATTCGGTTCCGACCTTGATGCAGCTACTCTTTCGGTACTTGAAAAAGGAAAAAGAAAT
>JAAXXA010000325.1 GCA_013334735.1 Bacteroidota bacterium | reverse complement strand
AAAAATCATCCTTTTAAAAATAATCCCCAATAAAATGACACCCAATTTTGAAATAAAATCTCTTGGAAAAAACACCATAAAATCGCCAATAAGCCTTGGATACGATAAGGGCAACGGCAATTTCAAATTTCAAACATTTTCCACCAATTACCTTTTGCTGTCAAATATTTGATTTCAAACATTTGACACTTTTAGCAATTTGATGTCTTTTGTTTGATTGTTGAATTTTTTGATTATCTTTGCAAAAAGAAACAGACAAAAACATTGGCGAAAAATTTCATCATAGAACAATTAAAGAAAAAATTCAAAGAAAGGGAATCTTTTTCCAGAGAAGAACTTTTTGATTTTTATAGGCAAATTGAACCAAGTTTAAATGAAAATACATTTAGGTGGAGAATTTATAATCTTAAAACAAAAAAAATAATTACATCTATTTCACAAGAACTTTTTACACTATCGTACAAACCAATTTTCAAACCCGAAATTGCAGAAACAGAAAGGAAAATTTACACGAAAATTGAAAAAAAATTCCCTGATTTAAAGCAATGTATTTGGTCAACCAAATTTGTGAATGAATTTATGCTTCATATTCCAAGCAGATTTATAACTGTTTTGCAAGTTGAGAAAGATGCCCTTGAACCTATCTACGAATTTTTGAAAGAGCAAAATTTTCGTAATGTTTTTATACAACCTGAAGAAAAGGAAATTGAGCGTTACATTTATGAAACCGAATCGGCAATAATTCTGCAATCATTGATTTCAAAATCGCCAACACAAATTGTGAAAAAAATTACTACAACCACTATCGAAAAGATGATAGTAGATTTGTATTGTGAAAAAAAATTATTTAACGTTTTTCAGGGAAGTGAATTAATTCATATTATTAATAATGTTTACAACCGTTATTCAATTAATTTTACAAAACTTTTTGCTTATGCAAAACGAAGAAGAAAAGAAAATAATATAATGGAGTTTTTATCTTATAAAACCGATATTCCTAATAGCTTATTTAATGATTGACACAACATCACTTTCTGCTGATTGGTTAGCAAAGAAGAGAAATAAGTACGGCAAAGATCCGAACATCATGGAAAGCATGATTCATGCTTTATACTTGCTGGAGCAACTAAAACTTACCGGCTTAGATTTTATTTTTAAAGGTGGTACAAGTTTGGTTTTGCTGATGGAGCAACCTAAAAGATTTTCAGTAGATATTGATATAATTGTTAACCCTCAGATTACAAGGAGGGAATTAGAAGTTTATTTGTTAAAAATAGTCGAAACTAGTGCCTTCGTCAGAATGGAATTGGATGAAAAAAGAAGTTATAAAAACGGTATTCCCAAAGCTCATTACAAATTCATATTCAATTCAAATTTTCAAAATAGAAATAAAGAAGGAAATGTAATATCAAACCCTGAAAGAGAAATTTTGCTTGATATTATTTTTGCTTATAATCACTACTCAAAATTAGTTGACAGACCAATTCAAACAGAATGGTTGATCCAAAAAGACGAACCATTAATTGTTATAACTCCCGACATTAATTCAATTACAGGCGATAAACTTACTGCGTTTGCACCAAATACAACAGGTGTTCCTTATGGTGCGGAAAAGGAAAAAGAAATTATAAAACAATTGTTTGATGTTGGTTGTTTATTTGACTTACTGACAGATTTAGAAATATTAAAAAAATCATTTTTTGAATCTGCAAAAGGAGAAATTGAATACAGACCTGAAAGAAAAATCAATTCGGTTGAACAAGTTTTGATGGACACCATCAACACAGCCATTTTGATAGCTAAAAAAGATGTATTGAACAATGATGAGGATAAAATAAAATTGAGTGAAATAAATACAGGTATAAATCAATTCGGACATTTTGTTTTTGTAGGAAAATTTGGAATTTTGGAAGCTCAGGTTGCAAGTTCAAAAGCTGCTTATTTAGCGGCAATAATTCTTTCAAATTATCAGGGAAATTTGCAAAAGTTTAGCTCTGCAATTCCTTTGACTGATTATATGATAACAAAAACAGAGTATAACTTCCTGAATAAACGCTTAAAATTTGTTGCTCAAGGTGAAGCTCTTTTTTATTGGTTTCAAACAATCAAACTATTATCTCCTGAAATAAATTAATCACTTTCTATAAACATTAACATAAAAAACATCCTTTTTAAAAATAATTCTATATAATATGTCCCCCAATTTTGAAATAAAATCTCTCGGAAAAAACACAATAAAATCGCCTATTAGCCTTGGCTATGTTAAGGGCGACGGCATTTACAACTACATTCAGGATAGTGAACGTATTGTGCATAACAGATCGCTTGAGTGTTTTTTAAAACATAAAGAAGAAGGAACTTTACCTGTTTCGTTTGAAAAAGCAGGTCCTCGTGAATTTATATATTTTGAACCCGCCAAAACCAAAGCGGCAATTGTAACATGTGGCGGGCTGTGTCCCGGGCTGAACAACGTTATCCGAAGTATCGTAATGGAATTATTTTACAGATATGGTGTAAATAAAGTAATAGGAATAAGATACGGTTTTGAAGGCTTGATCCCTTCATACAATCATCCGTATATGGAATTGAATCCTGAAAATGTTGACGATATTCATTTGCATGGAGGCTCTATACTTGGCTCTTCACGCGGAGATCAGAGTGTAAGCGAAATGGTTGACGCGCTTGAAAGACTTAATATTAATATTTTATTTTGTACAGGTGGTGATGGCACTCTTAAAGGCGCTCAACTGATTTATGAAGAAGTTGCAAAACGAGGACTTAAAATATCTATTGTCGGTGTTCCGAAAACAATTGACAACGATATAAATTATATTGAAAAATCATTTGGTTTTGAAACTGCATTCACTAAAGCATCCGAAATTATTGCAGATGCGCACAACGAAGCAAAAGGATATTATAACGGCATCACTATTTTAAAACTGATGGGACGAGATTCCGGATTTATTGCAGCCCACGCCACACTTGCCATGCAGGAAGTAAACTTTATATTGATTCCTGAAATGGGTGAGTTTGAATTAGAAGGAGAAAATGGTTTTTTAAATTTGCTTAAAAAACGTATCGAGCTGAAACATCATGCTATGATTGTTATTGCTGAAGGCGCAGGTCAGCATTTATTCAAAAATCATATTATTGAAAAAGATGTTTCGGGAAACATTAAACCCGATGATATTGGAATTTTTCTTAAAAATAAAATAGCCGATTTTTTTAAACAACAAAGTATTCCTGTGTCAATGAAATATATTGATCCAAGTTACATAATACGCAGCAGTCCTGCAATTGCAAACGACAGCAAATTTTGCAGTCAGCTTGCGCAAAATGCCGTACATGGCGCCATGGCAGGAAAAACAGACTTTGTTGTGGGGATATGGAGCGATATATTTACCTACATACCAATACCTGCAACAATAGGTAAAAGAAAAAAAATTGACATGGAAAGTGAATTATGGTGGAATGTTTTGGAAGCTACCGGACAGCCTATGGAGTTTAGAAATTAGTCAGAATTTTACAATATAGTCTTTAAATATAAGTATAATGCAAAAATTAAAATGCAAACTTTAAATTTTCAAGTATTTTCGGAGTTTTAACTAAACTTTGCAATTTGCAATTTACATTTTGCAATATAAAATTCAATTTTATAAAAAGTATTCATTATTAATGGAACGCCTAACACTCTTTGCAGATCTCCTCCTCCCCCTCCCTCTTCCCGGGTATTTCACCTATCGGGTGCCTTATGAGCTGAATACAGTTATACAAACCGGACAGAGGGTTGTAGTTCAATTTGGAAAGAAAAAAGTTTATACTGCATTAGTCAGAAAAATTCACCAAAATCCGCCACAGTACAGCGATATAAAATATATTCTTTCAATTCTTGAAAACAAACCTATAGTACACGAATTATTATTTACTTTCTGGGAATGGATGGCTTCATATTATATGTGCACGCCCGGAGAGGTTATGAATGCTGCGCTTCCTTCAGCGTTAAAACTTGCAAGCGAAACTAAAATAGTAATGAATCCTTTATTCGACGGGGATATTTCGAGCTTAAATGAAAAAGAATTGCTCGTTGCCGAAGCGCTCAATGCTCAGGGAATACTTACAATAACTGATGTTTCAAAAATAATTGAACAAAAATCGGTAATCACTCTTATTAAAAACATGATAGAAAAAAATATCGTGTTACTTGAAGAAGAACTTACAAATAATTATAAAGTAAAAACAGAAACTTATGTAAAATTATCCGATAAATTTTCGGACGAAATACTGCTTAAAGAATTATTTGATCAGCTTGAAAAAAAAGCTCCAAAACAGCTGGAAAT
>JAAXXA010000324.1 GCA_013334735.1 Bacteroidota bacterium | reverse complement strand
GCGCCTGAATGAATATTTCTCGCCACTTTTCACGCGACAATAGTATATTCCTCCGCTCCATCCCGATACGTCAAAACTATAGGACTGGTTAACACTTATAGATTTTGAGACAACAACTTTTTTACCGTTGATACTGAAAATATCCAATTCCATATTTCTCGTACTAGCATTTATAACAACATTCTTTAAACGTAACATCTTGTAAACTTTAAAAGTTCTCTTATGAAAATTAACATATTTCCCACAACTCTCATTTTCAATATTTTACAAATATTGCGCTTGTAAAGTGAAAAAAGTTATCAACAAAGTGGAGAAATGTGGTAAAATGTGGAAAATAATTCTATACTTTTGCTTATCGAAAACAAAAAGTGTAAAATGACAAACGTAATAGGAGAATTTGAATGTAAAATAGACGTTAAGGGGCGCTTTATGCTTCCGGCAGGTCTAAAAAAACAACTTCCTCCTGAAGTTCAGGGCAGGTTTGTAATTAACCGTGGTTTCGAAAATTGCCTCACACTTTATCCGCAGAATGTTTGGAAAGTCATTAGCGACGAGATCAACCAGCTTAATTTATACAATAAGAAAAATCGTGATTTTGTCAGATATTTTTATCGCGGAGCATCCGAAATGGTTCTTGATTCGGCAAGCAGAATGTTATTGCCAAAACAGTTAATGGAATACGCGGGTATCAAAAAGGATTTGGTATTGTTTGCTTATTCTGACAGAATAGAAATTTGGTCAAAAGAAAGCTATAAATCTCTAATAACTAACGAACCGGAAGATTTTTCAGTGCTCGCGGAAGAAGTTATGGGACGAAAAAATAGTAACAATGACAATTCTGATAATAGCGAGTAAATAATGAATATTCAACATTCAATGTAAAATAATCAAGTAAAAAGAATGAACTAAATCCTTCATAATTGATTATTGAGTGTTGGTTATTGGAAATTATTTTTTTTACAAACTTACGTTTAACATAATACCAGCAATGAATTACCATAATCCGGTATTGCTCAAAGAAAGTATTGAAGGACTTAACATTAAGCCCAACGGAATATATGTTGACGTAACTTATGGCGGTGGCGGTCATTCCTGCGAAATACTTAAAAAACTTGATAAAGGAAAACTTTTAGCTTTCGACGTTGACGAGGATGTTTTAAAAAATGTATCTGATAACGAAAATTTTACTTTGATAAATGCGAATTTCAGATTTATCAAAAATTTTTTAAAATTTCATAATTCTATCCCTGTGGATGGGATTATAGCAGATTTAGGTATTTCCTCGCATCAGATTGATAATCCCGAAAGAGGTTTTTCAATTCGCTCCGAAGGAGAATTAGATCTGAGAATGGATCAAAAAAGTGAAATGACCGCGAGAGATGTTCTTTCAAATTATTCATCTGATGAACTTAAAGAAGTTTTCCATAAATATGGGGAATTTAGTAATGCCGGAAAACTTGCAAACGCGATAGTTTATTACAGAAATGAGCATGAAATAATAACATTACAGGATATTAAAAATGCTGTCGGACGCTTTGCGCTAAGAGGAAAAGAGAATAAATTTTATGCAAGAATTTTTCAGGCATTGAGAATTGAAATCAATAACGAACTGGATTCGCTAAAAGAATTGTTAATGCAAAGTACCGAAGTATTGAAAAAAGGAGGAAGATTGGTTGTGATCTCATATCATTCATTGGAAGATCGTTTGGTGAAAAATTATATGAAATCGGGAAATTTTGAGGGTATTATTGAAAAAGATTTTTTCGGTAATGAAATAACTCCGATGGAAATGCTTACACGCAAACCTATTGTGCCCCTTGATGAAGAAATAGAAAAAAACAATCGCGCAAGAAGTGCAAAATTGAGAATAGCTATAAAAAAATAATGGCATCAAATACATTTAAAGAAAAAGAAAAAGTAGCTGAATTACCGCCTGAAGAACCTGAATTTACAGAAGTAAAAGAGCAGAAAAAGAAGAAGAAAAAAAAAGAAAATCCTCTGCTAAAAGGTTTACGGAGCGTAATGGATGGTACAATACTTACCAGGAATTTATTGGTAAGACGTTTGCCTTTTTTATTGTATATAGTTTTTATAGCAATTCTTTACATAGGTAACTCATTTTATGTAGAAAAAAGAATAATAGAAATTGAAAAAATTAAAAAAGAATTAAAAGAACTAAGATCTGAAAATATTTCAATAAAATCGAAACTAATGAATTGCAGCAGGCAATCGGAAATTATTAAACGTATTACATCAAGCGGAATAAAAGAGTCGTTGTGTCCTCCTAATAAAATTTTTGTACAAAAAGACACGACAATAAAAAATTGATAATGAATAATCTGACAATTCGTAATTCGTAATTCGTAATTGATAATTCGTAATTGATAATTCGTAATTGAATATAATAAATGACAGAAGTAAAGAAAGACATATTATGGCGGGCATATCTGGTATATGTTGTGGTTCTGCTATTTTCTTTAGTTATTATCTGGCAAATTATACGACTTCAATTTGTTGAAAAAGATTTATGGAAAAAAAAATCGGATGATCAAACTATTTATTCAATGAAAGTGGACGCCATACGCGGAAATATTTGTTCAGATGACGGCAGTTTATTGGCAACTTCAGTTCCTATTTTTGATCTGTACTGGGATGCAAATGTAGTGTCAGATGAAATATATGAAAACAAAGTAGATTCTCTCGCGTATTGCCTTGCTAATATGTTTAAAAATAAAACCAAATATGAATACAAAAAGATTTTAAGTCATGCTCGCGCAGAAAATGAAGCTTATCAATTAATTTATAATTCGAGAATTAATGATGAAAAGACACAGATATCTTTTGATAAATTAAAAATAGTTAAAACATTTCCAATATTCAAATTAGGTAAAAACAGGGGCGGATTAATAATTACACAAAAAGAAAAGCGCGTAACTCCATATCAGTCTTTAGCCCGAAGAACCATTGGTTATGAGAATGAAGGAACTTATGTAGGACTTGAAGGGGCTTATTCAAAAAAAATGGAAGGTATCAGTGGAGTAAGGTTTGTAAAAAAAATTGCAGGAGGTATTTGGATGCCTCTTAATGAAAATGAAATTGAACCTCAAAATGGCAATGATATAATGACGACAATAGATATTGAATTGCAGGATGTCGCCGAGAATTCACTCAGGAAAAATCTTATTGCAAATAATGCCGATCACGGTTGCGTTATTTTAATGGAGGTTTCAACAGGTCATATCAAAGCTATTTCAAATCTCACAAGAACTTCTGAGGGAATTTATTTTGAAAAATATAATTATGCTATAGGTGAAAAATCCGATCCGGGATCTACATTCAAGCTGATGTCGCTGGTTGCCGGTATTGATGATGGAATGGTTAAGCCCGAAGATATGGTAGCAATTGGTAAAATGAAGTACGCGGATAGAGAAATGGAAGATTCTCATATTAATGGATATGGTCCGGTGACAGTACGAAGAGCATTTGAAATATCTTCTAATGTTGGAATATCACAGGCAATATATAAAGTATATAAAAATAATCCACAACGATTTATTGACAAATTAAAAAGCATGCGGCTTGATAAACCGCTAGGTTTGGAAATTGGGGGCGAAGCAATACCAAATATCAAAAATGCAAAAGTTAGTGAGGGTTGGTCAAAAGTATCATTACCATGGATTGCTCATGGTTACGAAGTGGAACTCACTCCAATGCAAATTCTGGCTTTTTATAATGCCATTGCCAATGACGGAAAATTAGTGAAGCCAGTATTTGTAGAAGAAATCAGAAATTTAGGAAAGACTGTTGAAAAATTCAATCCTATAGTTTTAAAAGAATCAATTTGTTCAAAAGCTACCGCGCTAACAGCAAAATCATTGCTTGAAGGTGTTGTGGAAAATGGCACCGGAAAAAGTTTAAAAAATCCTCTTTATAAAATTGCAGGCAAAACGGGAACAGCGCAACTTGCAATGAACAACAAAGGATATGGAAATAAAGAAAGCGGAAATGTAAGCTATAAAGCCTCTTTTGCGGGATATTTCCCTGCCGATGCTCCAAAATATTCATGTATTGTAGTAGTAAACAGTCCTTCAAAAGGCGCATACTACGGCGGGGCTGTTGCAGCTCCTGTTTTCAAAGAAATTGCAGATCGTGTATTTGCCAAACAACTTGAAATTTTGCAACAAAAAAATTATGATAAAAAGAGTATTGCTACTCCTTATGTAAAAGCAGCAAATCAAAAAGATATTTATACTATTTATAAAAAACTCGATTTCGCAACACTTTCTCAAAATCCCGAAGCAGAATGGGTTTCAGTGTCTTCTGTTTCTAATAAAGCG
>JAAXXA010000323.1 GCA_013334735.1 Bacteroidota bacterium | reverse complement strand
ATTCGAGTCCAATTCATGATTTTGAAGAATGTGTATTTGCTTCACTTTCGCCAACAATGCCAGATCGTAATCTTCATTTAGTTTATCAGGGTGATGAAGAACCGGGATTAGCTGAAAGAGGTGATGAAGATGCTTATGGTACTAACAATTTTTATTATCTGAGTTTTCCTACAAATGTTGGAATAAAAGAAATTAATCAATCTGTAAGCAATGTTAATGTTTATCCTAACCCTGCTAAAGATTATTCTTATATTGATATAACATTAAACCAAGCGCAAGAAGTTAGCCTTTTTGTTTCAAATATGTTAGGTCAGAAAATTTATAGTAATGCTTATGGAAAACTTTCTGCAGGTAATCACACACTTTCTGTTGAAGCAGGAAAATTTTCACAGGGTATTTATTTTTACACTATCAAAACAGGCAACAGTTCAATTAGCCGCAAAATGATAGTTGAATAATAGATATTTGAATTTTATTAAAAAGGCTGTTTCAAAAGAGAAACAGCCTTTTTTAATATGTGGCGATTTGTGTTTTAAATGATTAATGCGAATCAAGGGTCGAAATTTAAAATTATAAGTATCATATTATCAGGCATCTTGAGCGAAGTCGCTTTTAAAGTCACCCTGAGCGTAGTCGAAGGGTGATTTAGTCGTCATGGTTCGACTACGCTCACCATGACTGGTTTTTTTAGTTTTTAATTGCAAAAATAATTTACCCACCCCTTGATTCGCATTTCTAATAATTCATCGTTGGCTAAAAAAAAATATTACAATGTTTTGATAATTCAATTTCTTTCAATACTTTTGATATTAAATACTTAACTATCGTATAGAGTTATATCAAATTTATTATGACTGATGTAATATGTAAAACGTCAAGATTTATCAACATGTTTGGAAATTTGTAAAGTGATAATTAATACTTGACATGACTCTAGTTAGATACAAAGCTAATTAATAATTGAATAAAATCTAATCATGATATATAATAAATTTACTAAAATTGCAATTAGCATCATTTTTAATTTGTTTGCAATTATTTTTTTGCTATCCACATTTAACTGTCTTGCACAAAATGGAGGAATATCAATAAATACAACAGGTATTGAAGCTGATAATTCAGCTATGCTTGATATAAGTAGTAACTCGCAAGGAACTTTGATAACTCGTATGACCACTACTCAAAGAGATAGCATCGCTATTAAATGCTCCTGTACTCCTGCCGAAGGACTTCAGATATATAATACTACTACGAGATGTTTTGAGTTTTATTCAAGCGGTGTCTGGCAAACTATTACCTGTGGCTGTTCTAACGCTCCTGCAGCAGCAGGAATCATAAGTGGCACAGCTACTGTTTGTCCCGGACAAATTGCAGTTTTATATTCAGTACCTGCTATTGCAAGAGCTAATAGTTATGTATGGTCTTATTCAGGTCAAGGAGCTGTAATTGTTGGTACAGCAAATACAGCGATTGTTTATTTTTCTGGTACAGCTACATCAGGTAACCTAACCGTTATGGGAACAAACGCTTGTGGCAATGGTACTGTTTCGGCTGATTACGCGATAGCTGTTAATTCAACAGCACCTAATATTATTGACCAACCGGTATCTGCATCTACTTGTCTGGGTAGTGGAGCTATATATTATACAGTAACAGCTTCGGGAGGATTAACTTATCAATGGCAGGAATATATAAGCAGTTGGAATAATCTAGCAAATGCCGGTATTTATTCAAATGTAAATACAGCCACATTAACTATCACAAATCCTCCACTAAGCATGAATGGCTACAAATATCGATGTATTGTAAGCGGTACATGTACAAATACTACTACTGACGGATTGGCTACATTGACAGTAAATTCTATTCCTTCTGTTACAAATACCTCAACAGCGACTATATGTAGTGGCACAAGTCCGAATATTACTTTAACATCAAGCGTATCCAGCAATTTTACTTGGACAATCGGAACTGTTACAGGAAGTATCTCAGGAGCCAGTTCAAGTTCGGGTGCAGCCATCAATCAAACGCTTACTAATCCTAGTAATTCAACGGCAGGTTCAGTACAATATATTGTTACCCCCACTTCTACGACAGGTTCATGCGTGGGAGCTGCTTTCACAATAACTGTAACAGTTAATCCTACACCAACTGTAACAAATACTCCATTAACACAAAGTATTTGCTCAGGAGGAAGCACAACTTTAGTAAGTCTTACTTCAGGTGTAAGCGGAGCTACATTTGCATGGACAACTACTGCATCAGGAGGTATTTCGGGGTTTACCAGCAGTGGAACAAATACGATACCTGTACAAACAATCAGTAATTCAGGTTCAACAGCAGGTACGGTAACTTATGCTATTACACCCACAGCTAATAACTGTTCAGGGGCAGCAAGCAATTATGAAATAACAATAAATCCCTTACCAACAGTTTCTAATTCAGCAACAGCAAGTATGTGTAGCGGAACAGGGCCAAATATTTCTTTAACATCAAGTGTTTCAAGCAATTTTGCATGGACAATAGGAACTATTACGGGAAGCATAACAGGGGCAGGTTCAGGGTCTGGTTCAACAATTAATCAGACACTGACCAATCCGAGCAATACATCGGCAGGAACAGTACAATATATTGTTACGCCCACATCAACAACAGGTTCATGCGCAGGTTCTGCTTTTACCATCACAGTAACAATAGATCCATTACCTGCAGCTCCCACAGCGGGAACAATTACCCATACAGGAGTACAGATTGTATGGAACTGGAATAGCGTAACAGGAGCAAGCGGTTATAAATATAACACCAATAATAATTACTCAGGCGCTACAGATATAGGAACAAATACAAGCTATATTCAATCAGGACTTAGCTGCAATACTCCCTACACTCTATATGTCTGGGCATACAATGCATGTGGTGGAAATACAACAGCAGCAACTTTGACACAAACAACCGCTTCTTTTTATGCAATCGGAGGAACTATTACAACATCAAGTAACAATACCATACATACTTTTACATCGAGTGGAACATTTACTGTAACCTGCGGTTCATTAAATGCTAATGTTCTTGTGGTTGCAGGTGGCGGAGGAGGAGGTAGTTCTAATGGCGGTACTTATGGCGGCGGCGGTGGCGGAGGAGCAGGCGGACTTCTGTATAATTCTTCAAAAGCTATTTCTTCACAATCATATACTGTAACTGTCGGAAACGGCGGTAGTTCTTCTTCAACTACAACCGGAGGTAATGGTTATAATTCTGTTTTTAGCAATATGACAGCTATAGGTGGCGGTGGTGGTGGATATGGCGGAACCGGTAGTAGTGGCTCAAGCGGTAACTCAGGTGGAAGCGGCGGTGGTGGAGGTACAGCTTATAGCGGCGGATCAGGTACAAGCGGTCAGGGATATAATGGAGGAAATGGAAATAGTACCGGTTATAATGTAGGAGGAGGAGGTGGTGGTGCAGGAGGTGTAGGGTCTTCTCCAAATACTTCAGGTCCACTTGCAGGAGGTGCCGGTGTTGCAAATTCAATTAGCGGTGTAAGTGTAATATATTCTACAGGAGGTAATGGTAGTAACGCCACCGGAGGCACACGTACAGATGCCTCACCAAATAGTGGTAACGGAGGCGAAGGTAATCACAATGGAGTAAGTGGTGCCGGAGGTTCAGGTATTGTAATAATTAGTTACCCGACACCATAATCGCATATTTTGCCAAATAACAAATGGATTAGGATTATGATTTACCAAAAGATTCAAAGATTTAACAAACAATAATTTGTAATACAGTTGTAACAGATATAATTTTTTAAAATTATTTTAATTTATAATTATGGGAAATAGTACAATCAATAAAATCGAAAAAAGCATAATTCTTTCTTTTATTTTTTTTATTTTTTTTCTTACTAATTTGAATTGTCATGGGCAGGGTGTAGCAATTAACACAACGGGGAATGAAGCAGATACTAAGGCGCTTCTTGATATTAGCGCAGCAGGTATGAGTTCAACAAAAGGAGGTTTACTTATCCCACGTATCACAAGCGCCGAGCGTGATGCAATAACAGCAACCCCACCTAATCCCGAATCGCTGGTTATTTTTAACACTACTACCAACTGTTTCGAAGCATATTATGGAAGTGTATGGCAATCTATATCATGCTTATGCTCGAACTCACCCGCAGCAGCAGGAACTATTAGCGGTACAGCTACTGTTTGTCCGGGACAAATTGCAGTTTTATATTCAGTGCCTGCAATTGCCAGAGCCACGAGTTATCTTTGGTCTTATTCCGGTACAGGAGCCGTTATAGTAGGAACAACAAATACAGCGATCGTTTATTATTCAG
>JAAXXA010000322.1 GCA_013334735.1 Bacteroidota bacterium | reverse complement strand
GAAACTTTTGCGGAAATGCCGTTAGAAATAAAAAACTCTATAAGTCATAGATATAAGGCTGTTCAGAAACTCAAGGAGTATTTATTATTAGTAAAAAGTACTTAAAGTGCCTAAAGTTTGGAGTGCCTAAAGTACTTGTGGCTTGTAGCTTATAGCTTGTAGCTTTTTATGTAGAAATTATTTTTTTTAATTTAGCGGCAGTAAGCTCTGTTGAATTATACTTTTCCTGAAGCGCATCAAAAGGAATAACAAAGTTACAATCTTCGCGGAAACGACTACAGCCATAAGCAGAATTTCCTTTTAACATTTCACCTTTGCCACATTTCGGACATTTTAAAATCTTTGTTTTTTTTTCTTTTTTATCACTTTTTTCTTGTATAAAAACAGGGGTAAAATTTTTGTTCAATTCTATACAACCACTTACTTTAGCATTGTTAAGAACAAAATCATTAATTTTTCCTGATTTACCTTTGTTAATTATTGTAAAAATCTGTTTTTCGGTAAGTTCGTTGTCTAAAAATTTAAAGTCAATTTTAAAATCACAACCCGACTTGTATTCCGCACACCCGTAAGCTGTTTTGCCTTTTAAAATTTTTCCTTTTTTGCATTTTGGGCATAATGGAATTTCATCAGAACCAGCATTTGCTTTCGGTTTATCTTCTTTAACTTCTTTTTCTTTTTTAATATCTTCTTCGATAGAAATGGTTTTGTTATTTTCTTTTTTAACTTCTAAAACAAGGTCGCTAACCATTTGTTTCATTTCATCAAGAAAGATTTTTGCCTCATATTCGCCACGTTCAATTTGCCTGAGTTTCTTTTCCCAAATACCTGTTAATTCTACCGATATCAGTAATTCGTTTCTGATGGAATTTATCAATTGAATACCTGTTATGCTTGGTACAAGGTTTTTATTAGAACGGCTAACATATTTTCTTTTAAAAAGTGTTTCAATAATATTGGCACGTGTTGATGGTCTTCCAATTCCATTTTCCTTCATAAGATCACGCAATTCTTCGTCATCAACTTGTTTTCCTGCCGTTTCCATAGCTCTTAATAAAGTAGCTTCTGTAAATAACTTAGGCGGCTGAGTTTGTTTTTCTAGTAAATCAGGTGTGTGCGGACCTTTTTCGCCTTTAATAAAGCTAGGCATTATCTGATTTTCCTCCCCTTTATCATCTTCCCCCTTGTCAACTTGTGCCTTATCAGCTTGTGCCTTATCAACTTTATTATATACAACCCTCCAGCCATCTTCTAAAATTTCTTTTCCGGTAGCCTTAAATTCATATTCTTCAACCTGTCCTAATACAGTGGTATTCGACACTATACAGTTAGGATAAAATGCTGCAATAAACCTACGTGCAATAGTATCGTAAACTTGTTTTTCTTGCAGAATGAGTCCCGAAGGATTTTCTCCCGTGGGAATAATTGCATGGTGATCGGTAATTTTTTTATCGTCGAAAACTTTTTTGCTTTTTCTGATCGTTTCTTTTAACAGAGTTTCAGTGAAATTAGAGTATGGTTTCATTTTTTCCAGAATATCCTTGATTTTAGGATACACATCATTAGGCAAATAGTTAGTGTCAACCCTTGGGTAAGTAACTAATTTTTTCTCGTAAAGATTTTGAATATATTTTAATGTTTCGTCGGCAGTAAAGCTGAATTTTTTATTGCATTCTATCTGAAGTGAGGTTAGATCGAATAAAAGGGGAGGATGTTCTTCTGCTTTTTTCTTTTTGGAAGAGATTATTTCAAATTCTTTAACTTTTATTATTTCAAGAATTTTAGATGCATCTTCTTTTAAATTAAAACGTCCTTGTGTAGAATTAAATAAAACATTTCGGTAAGTTGTTTTAAGTTCCCAGTATGTTTCAGGTTTAAAATTTTGAATCTCTTCGTATCGCTTTACTATTAAGGCTAATGTTGGTGTTTGTACGCGCCCTATTGATAAAACGCCTTTACCATTGGCAAATTTCAAAGTATATAAACGGCTTGCATTCATTCCCAGCAGCCAGTCGCCAATAGCTCTTGCATTGCCTGCTGCATATAATAGATCGTAATCCAATCCGTTTTTCAGCGAATTAAAACCTTCTTTAATAGCTTCGTCTGTAAGCGACGATATCCAAAGACGTTTTAATGGTTTTGTACAATTTGCTTTAGATAAAACCCAACGCTGAATAAGTTCTCCTTCAATTCCGGCATCACCGCAGTTTATAACTTCTTCGCAAGTATCGACTAACTTTTTAATAGTGTCGAATTGTTTTTTTACACCCGAATTGTCTATTAGTTTAATACCGAATCTTTGAGGTATCATGGGGAGAGAATCTAATCTCCACGATTTCCATTTATCGTTATAATCGTCGGGAGTTTTGAGTGTACACAAATGACCAAATGTCCAGCTAACCTGATATCCATTGCCTTCAAAATATCCGTCTTTTCTGCTGTTTGCTCCCAGTATTCTGGCAATTTCTTTTGCTACGCTTGGTTTTTCTGCTATGCAGAGTTTCATATAATATATTTTTATTGTTTACTAAGGTTATACATTAAACGGTCATTTATTGTCATTGAGTCATTTATAGTTAATGACTTTAAATGACTAATAATGACTGTTTGGTATAGCATAAAACTCAAATTATAGCGGTTTGCAGTATAGAATGTTATATTTCTTTTCATTTAACTAAAACTATTTTTTTATCTTGTGTTTCCTGTCCAACCGCAATCCTAGCAAAATAAATCCCGGCGTTTAAATTGGTGCCGGTAAAACTTACTTCGTGATTTCCATTAGTAGTATATATGTTATCTGCTAAAGTTGCAATTTCTTTTCCAAGAACATTATAAATTTTAATAGTTACAAAATCATCATCATTTAGAGTATAATAAATAGTAGCTTCATCGGAAAAAGGATTAGGATAAACAGACACTTCAAACGAATTATTAAATCCGCCATAGGTGGACTCATTAATTGATAAAAATGGGTCAATAATCATTTTAACATTATCGATCCAAACCTCAGAATTAATATTATCCTCACCGCCAATTTCATCAAGCAATCGAAATTCAATTGTTTGAACGCTATTTCTTAAATTATCTATGAATATTGTTTTAGTATGCCAATCATCCATGTGCTTACTCATGTATATAGGGTTAATCAGACTATTGCCATTTAATAAAACCAAAAGTTCGTCAATATTAGGAGCCGTTTCAGTATTATCTTCAGTATAAATACTATAATCAAATTGTAACCTGACCGCATTTGGAGGAATATAAAACCTGTTATGCATTTTACCGGATCCTGATGAATTCAAATTCAAATATGTGTTGTCAATTGAAGCTTCTCCTCCACCGCCATGATACCACCAACCTGGAATAGATGAGTAAATATGAGAACCTCTTTCAAAATTGCCGTTCATAATACCATCATTATTAAATGTAAACACAGGTAATTTTTTTATTCCTGTTTCAAGAGGGCGATTATTACTGCCACCACCATTCAATGAATAATAATAACCCTCGTGACGTGCTGTATCCAATATAGTTTGGTAGTACCAATCGTGAACTCCGGAATGCCCTACAGTACCTAAATATGTTGAATATGTACCTTCTACAGCCCTTCCCGAAAGGTCAATGGTAGCGTCCTGCCAATAGGAATCAGACCAGTTTATACCTTCCCATCCTTCCACACCCGAAATCCATGATTCAGGATTACAATCGTAATCGGTAAAAAAATTTGCACCGCCCCAATCATGAGCATCTAAGGATGTAACTTGCTCAACCGGATAACCAGCAACAAGCAATCGCTCCACTGCTTCGCTGTTTACAACAGTTCCTCTGCTATGTCCTATAAAATGAAGTAAATCCAAATTAAAGTCTCCTTGTAATTTTCCTTTCAAAAGCGCTGTAAACAAAGAAGAGCCCGCATCTTCGGTATATCCTTTTTGCATATCGTTACTTGGTTCTGTCCAATCAAAAAGCAAAATAGTTTGTGTGCCGGAACCTACACGATAATCAAAGCTTCCTGATGTCGGATTATAAACCCTTACAACAGCATCGCCAACCCGATTTCGTATTGCATTTGCCATTTCGAGCATCCATTCATTAATGGGACTCCCAGTACCAACATTAAATCCATGAGTTATAACAGTGGTTTGAGGATATACTGTAACATTTACAATTATAATGAGAAAACTAAATAGTAATAATTTCTTCATATTTAAAATTATTTATTCAGTAAGACCGTAAGGAAATATTTGCAACCTATTTCTGTTCCGGTATGAAAATTTGAACAAATATACAAAAACTTAATATAAAACATTGCTCAAGTGGAAAAGTTGAGGAAAGAAATTAGAATAATAATTTAGAGATTTTA
>JAAXXA010000321.1:2605-4364 GCA_013334735.1 Bacteroidota bacterium | reverse complement strand
TGTCCTTTACATTAAGATATGATTTGCCCACAAAAGTACCTTCAAAATAAAGATTCATATTCCCCGAAAGCAAATTGTAATCTTCCCAACCTGTAACTTTTGCTAGCAAAAATGCGCTTAACGATAATTTTGGAGCGCAATAATACTGATATGTAGCCGGCAGTGTGTAACTCTGAATATCCGCGATAACAGTTTTTCCATCAGAAGAAACTGTATAAGGAATACTTATCTCAAATTCAAAATTAGTAGCATTTACTTCCACTGTTGTGTAATCTGCGCCTGTTGAAGCAGCCATTTCAGATTGAGATATATCATTTTTTCCACCTTCTTCAGATCTATTTGCCATACTTGGAGCATCGGAATATCTTGGTGAAACAAAACTTTTTTTATTTTCGTAAGAGTTATCATAAATGTATAGATACCATGGGTAAATAATAGGTTTAGAGCTGCTTTGTGCAGGATTGCCTGTTGATAAAGTTAAGCTTACATTTTTCCAGTCTTCGCCTGTGGTTTGAGTTATATTTGCTTTATAGCCCAGTAAAATAGGACTATTTACGTCTGTCGCCCTTAAATCATAAGATGGATACCAGCTTGCGCCCGTTAGTGCATAAGATATTTCGAAGCTTGCATAAGTTTTTATTTTTGAAGAAACAGTAACAATAATTTCACTTGAAGGGATATTACGCTTTGAATTAAACTGGGTGAGTTGATTATTTACTTTATCAATTTTTTCCTGAATCTTCTTAATAGCGCTGTTTGTAGCAATGTATTTTAAATTTATATCAGCTAACCTTGTTCTGAAAAATTCAGCCGCGGCTTTAAAATCTTCTATCTTTACGCCTGTATTGCTGCCTCCTATTGATTGATTTGCTATTATCATATTTTTCTCGGAAACATAAACTTCAAGTAAACTTTGCTGATACGATAATCTGTCATTTAGCGATTCCAGAGAGTCTTCAAGCGCTATAACATCTTTTGTTTTTTCTTGATTTTTAAGATAATTAAATTGGTGTTTTACCGAAAGTATAGTAAAATCGCCTGTTCCCTTTACCTGAATACTATTTGAATTTATATTTTGCGACAAACCTTCAATTACAAAATTTGTTTGTCCTACAGGTATTGTAGCTGTTGCAGTTCGTGTAACCTGCGCTCCGCTTATGAATACGGTTACTTTTTTTATTTCGGATTTTACCGGAGTGTTGTCTTCATCAGCTTTTACAAATAATGAAATACTGAACAACATAATGAATGTTAGAGCAATTTTTTTCATAATTAGGTTATTTAGGGTTAATAATTCGTCTATATTTGTTTGCCTTAAAATTTTCAATAATTATATTTTGATACGATGAGTTTACTGACAGATTCTAAATACCCGTAGGGCTTAAATGACAGTAAATACGCAATATAAACAAAACTCCTTTGCCCATAGGGCATCAACCCTGAAAAAAAACATATATAAATATTAATTCCCTACGGGAAAATGTTTATTATGAGATTTATTTTTTTATTTTCATTATTGCCCTACGGGAAAACATTTTATAAATCCCGTCATACTGAGGAGCCTCGTATTTCGCGAGGCGTCTCGAAGTATGACTAACGAATATTTTATATCTCCCTACTGCAAAGGCGTAATAACCTCTAACAGCTCAGGCAAATCCATACCCAGCGATTTCAGATGTTCAATAGTAGGAACACCATTTTTTGTCCAGCCTCTTCTGTTGTAAACTGCATCAAGTAGCTGTTCGTAGCGGTCTTCGCG
>JAAXXA010000321.1:0-2595 GCA_013334735.1 Bacteroidota bacterium | reverse complement strand
ACGATATGCGCGTGTAATAGCCATTTTTTCTTCGGTAGTTTTGCCAACAGGATCAACTCCTATCAACTCCTTCATTTGCTTGTCGTATCTTTCTGCGCGTGATTCGTATTCTTCTTTCGTAACAGGACCACAGGCGCGGTAAGGCTGAGCATCATGCTTACGCAAACCATATCCTCTGCGGATATTGAATATTCTCTGGAAATTATAAACTCTTTCCGATTGGCGTATCAATTCTTTTTTATCAATTGGAAGTCCTGTTACTGCTGTAAAAATAGCTAAATAATTATCTACATGTTCGGGGACTTTTGCAGGTTCAGAAGTTTGTTTGTTGTTTTCAGGTTCCACATCATTCCATGGAAGCTTACATAATCCCATTAATCCGAACCATGTACGGAACATCGGGAAATAATGCAATGCTTCGGCTTTATCTTCAAATGTAGGAATATGATTATTTACCATATCCATAAAAATAAGCCATGCTTCGTCGTGCTGAGGTCCTTTATTGGTCATTGCATAACCACCTTGCTGCGCAAGAGATTCTTTTGAAATATATTGTGAATATTCAAGACCTTTATTTTCCATTCCAATATCATTCATAAAGTTGATATCACCCCAGCCCTGAGCGGCAAAATAAGCTTTCATTTTACGAACTCCCGTTCCTGCAATTTTACCAAAACCTTCTCCTCTTGCCATTTGATGCAGCATTTCCATAACAGCATCCCAATTACCGAAATTAAGTTCAAGTCCGCCTGTTCTTTCTTTATTTAAAATGCCATTTTCGTAGCATTCCATAATAAATGCAGTAAGAGAACCGTAAGTGATGGTGCAAATGCCATAAGTGTCGCAATAAAAATTGCATTCAATCACATGATTCGCTTCGAACACACCAATACAAGACCCAAGACTGCTGGCTGTTTCATATTCAGGACCGTCAACCGTAACTTTTGTACCTTTGTAAGGACCTGTTTTCAGTTCAAAATTGTCAACAGCTTTAGCGCATGCCATTGTACAGCCTATCCAGCAACCATCAGGCATACCTTGTGTAAACTTCGATTTCCATATTTCGGAATGAAGACCTACAGCTTTGTCTGAGCTTCCAAATTTAAAATTATGAGTTGGCAATAAATCATAATCATTCATAACCTCAACAAGGTGGGCAGTACCTTTTGTACGCATTTCACATTGCGAATCGTCGAGTTCGCGCATTTCTTTGTTAAATCTTTTTCCTCTTTCTGCAATAGCTTCAAGGTTTACAACATTATTCAGATTTCCTTTTACACCTGAATATTTACATACTAAAGCTTTAATTTTTTTATCTCTTAAAACAGTACCTATACCGCCACGACCGGCTTGTTTCAAGCGGCATACTTTTCTTCTCGGATCCCAAAAACTAAAGTTGAGCATTCCAATTAGTGAGTTTTCTGCAGCAAGACCGGCAGAAACCACTGCTACATTCATTCTGTCTTTTTCGTCGTTAGCATACATTTCTGTAAGCTGTTCTGCAAGAACATGGCTATCGATAGCTTCTTCAGGAGCTTCCTCTATAGTGATACGATTTTTAACCCCATCAATAAAAATAATTACATCTTTTTTAGCTTTACCTTGTAATTCAATAGAATCAAAACCTGAAAATTTCATATATGGGCCAAAATACCCGCCCACATTACTGTCGATTACTATATCTGTTTGCGGTGATATTGCTACAACGATAGATTTTCCTGTTCCCGAATATTGAGTGATGCCCGCGATAGGTCCCGGAGATATTACAATTTCGTTTTCAGGATCATTCCATTTTGTATTTGGTTTTGTAGCGTCCCATAAAAGTCTTAAACCAAAACCTTTGCCTCCTATAAATTTTTCTTTCATCTGCTGGCTCACAGGTTTTTCTTTTATAGTGTTATCACTAAGATTAATATACAGTGTTCTGTTATTATACCCTCTTTCAATAGGAGCAGGTTTGTAAGTAATTTCTTTTAGCAAAACATGTTTTGCTTTCATTTCCTGAATGTTCATATTTTTTCCTTATATTTTTTTATGGTTATTCTTTTCACAAAAATACTAATTTAGATAATATCAATATGTTTTTTATAAGTTTTTTCCATTATGAAAAGTCGTGCATATCGCTATAAAGCTAATTTTTTATTTAGTGTCGATTAAATTTTCATTAAAAATTATTTGTATTTTGGTTCTTGAATAAAACAAAAAAATTCGATATGTTTATTTAAACATAACGCTTTTTTATTACTTTCGCAAAAAATATTTTTATATGGATTTAAACATTTTACAATGGATTGGATATATTGCATCTGTAATAATTACAGTATCACTTATGACAAGTTCAATAGTCAAATTCAGATGGATTAACTTTGTGGGATCTTTGTTTTTTTCAATTTATGGTTTCCTGATTAACGCATTTCCGGTTGGTGTTCTAAATGGAATTATAGTGGCAGTGGATATTTATTTTTTAGTGGTTATTTATTCAAAAAAAGAAATATTTGAAATACTTGAAATTAATGCGGAGAGTGAGTATCTGATCAGATTTTTGGAATTTCATAACGAAAGAATTCAAAAAATTTGCCCTGATTTTTCTTATAA
>JAAXXA010000320.1 GCA_013334735.1 Bacteroidota bacterium | reverse complement strand
GATCCCCCACGCCGGAACCCGCCCCGCCGTGGAATCCCTCAACGCCTCGGTCTCGGCAGGAATATTGATGGCCGGGATGGCAATGGGTAATGGATAGTTGATAATTGATAATTCTGATAGGGAGGGGGCACCCCAGTGTCAAACCCTCTTCAACCTTTCTTTTTTGCTTCCATCCACCATCGAAGCGATAAACTTCTCCCTTGACTGTTTGCGGATAACCTGAATCGTATCCTCCGGCGTGATAATCTCCGGCTTCCCCGCCTCAATCAATGCTCCGGCTAGTTCATCGAGAAACACCGACAATGTTTCCGGCGATTCAGAATGCAGCGCCCTGCAAATCCGCTCGCCAACCGCTATAATTGACGACTCCCGGATCATTTCCATCGCTTCCTGCGATGTTATCCAACCCGGCCTGAAAGCAAGAATCTTCTCCCGGATATGCTCGAATGTCGGATCGCCATCAATTAAAGCCGACATAGTATCGAGCACCATTCGGCCTTCCGAATACCATCAACAGTTTTGCCGGTATGATAATCGTTTGTTGTAGCCATAATAATCAGTGATGTTTAACTATACTCGCTTCAAGATCGCCGAAAACCACGCTCTTTTCTCGGACATTACCATGCTGTATATCTTCTTCATCCTGAACAATAAGATGTAGAAAATCAATTACGTTGTTCGTTTCTTCGGAATATCTCTGGTATTGATATACAATCTTCTCTTGTGGTAAATTTATTATTTTATTTTTTTTGCAAATATGCTTTTTAAATACTCATAAGTTTATTATCGACTTTTCATATTCTTTCAATGTTGCTTTTGTTGCTACTGTGAGATCACGAGGCAAGAAATTTAAATCAAACCAATCAATATCAGAATGTTTATCTTTCTCAACATTTCTCACAATTCCCTGCACTATATCTACTATATAAGACAATGAAACTGTATGAAAACAACCATCAGTTATCAAATTATCTATAACACACAACAATTTTTTAACCTTTATTTCAACATCCAACTCCTCTTTAATCTCTCTCGTCAAAGCATCCTGAACTTTTTCGTTATACTCAACCATACCGCCGGGTATGCTCCAAAGCCCTGCCTCTGGATTTTTTTTTCTTCTAAGTAGCAATACCTTTCCTTCTCCATCAGTCAAAACAGCTCCTACAGAAACGCCAATATAATCTCGGCCTGCCACACCGCTTTCAATTACCATGGGTAAATGTTATAATTTTTATATAAATTACCATACTTATAATCTTGCTGATTATATCCCTTAAACACAGGGTCAAGTATTCTTGCGGCACCATCTATTTCATCAATAGCCATCTTAAACTTTCGATCTTCTTTATTTTGTGATAATGGGTATGGTTTTTCATTGGTAATCCATCCTACATCAACGCTATTCATATATATATTGCATTTTGCATAATCCTGAGCTACCGTCCTTGTCATCATATTTAGAGCAGCTTTTGCCATATTTGTATGAACATGATTTGGATTTTTTTCTGGATCATAAAAATTTCCTTCCATCGCTGTGACATTGATGATGTATGAAGGGTTGCCATCATTCCCCATCAATCTTTTTAACCTGCTATTAAATAAAAAAGGAGCTATTATATTTATATAAAGCACTTCATACATTTCCACGAGATCAATAGAATCCATTTTTAAAGACCAGCTGTTTTCAGGGCGTCTATCTTCTTGCTGATCATCTTTATCATATTGATTTTTTGGAAAAAACTCTGACTCAACTATCTCGTCGCCCTTCATTAAAGGTATCTGTGTTAAACAGGATACGCAATCGATCTTAATCGTATTCTGACATAACACTTGAGAACCAATCATAGTCAATGATGAATCTATATCAAACCTGTTCTCATTATCTTTATAGCGTTTTTCTTGATCAATCAAGTGTTGATAAAATACAGGAGGACGTCTAACTGTCTGGGCCGCATTATTTATCAAAATATCAAGTCTCGGCAAAGATGACAATAAATATTCAATAAATTTTTCAACATGTGGCACAGCCCTAAAATCTAAAGCATAAACACTTAGTCTATCTTTCCAAACATCATAATCTTCTTCTTTTTGATATCTTGATAAACAGTCAGCAGGAAATCTTGTTGTTGTTATCACATGCGCACCGCCTCTCAATAATTTCAAGACAACTTCATATCCAATTTTTATCCTGCCACCGGTCACAAAAACATATTTACCACTCAAATCACTAGACTGATTTCTTTTTTTATAATTGTAATCGCCACAGTCTTCACATAAACCGGTATAAAAATAGTGATATTTATCAAGCTTTGTTTTGCAAATATAACAATTTACATCAAATCCGCCTGTCTTGCACATATAATGAAATCATTTTACTTGTTTATAATACTTTGAACAACAATATCCTCACAAAGATACTCTAACTCATCATATAAAGCGCAACCATTTATACCCATTATCAATAAATTTTTTAATATCATTCCAGGGTCTCCCTGAATTTCAATTGCTTCAATATATTCATTAATTCTAGATTCTTCAGTATTTAAATCTTCATCATTATTTATATACATAAAGCACCCCTGCTGACTCTTAACTCTCCTGGAATAGAAATTTATAGTTTTAATGAATTTATACTTGCTTTCGCTTTTAATTAGATTATTATCTTTTTTGGATAGAGTATAACCTAGTCTATCAAACTCTGTAGTATTCATACAATAAACACAAACAGTGACATCCCCATTATAATTGTTACTAATACAATCTTTTAAAGCAAAATACAATGCAATATACGGAGACATTGTCCAATCAAGAAATGGAGATGGAATGCCGTAATGTTGTGATAAAGCAATTAATTGATACTCGGGCATATCTTCATAGTTTCTTCCGTAATATTCCGAAATTTGATCTATAAATGCAGATAGCATATTTTCGTATTTATCCAATGAAAAATTAATATTTGTACCATAAATTTTTCTATAAAATCTTGCATAACTTGTTTTTAAAGACCAATTCACATCAGATTGACCTCTGAATACATAGGAATATTTAGAATTCATCATATTGCCAACTTTTTGCATATATTGATCAAACGAAATAGCCATACTATACTCCTTTTTTAATACTATTCACCATATCTATCAATAATTTTCTTTAATATTTTTACTGTCATTATGTCGCCGTATCCTATATTATTCTCATTGTATCTATTTTCATCTAACGCTTCATCATCATCAAATTCATCACACGGATCAAACATTTTAAAAACTTTTTGCTTTGTCACTGAATCATCACCATATCTACATACCAAATAATCTGCCATTCCGTAATATTCACTTTTTTTAAAAAAAGATACATCAAGCCATTTATCTGCACAATGACCTAAAACTATTTCATCATTCATCATACTTTTCAAGCCATTTAGCTCAACAATAACAGCATATATACGGCCTTGATACGCATTAATAATCTGCTTAAGCATTTTCATATTCAACATTTTAGCTTTCCTAACGTCTAAACTTTTTTCAAGAGAATAAGAAGCTATATCAATAATAATCTTTGGCTTACATTTATCTTCGATATTGTTGAAAACATTAATGTACTCCAAACAACTCATCAGATTGCAATTTTTCTGAATATAAAGGTAAGAGCTAATAAATATATAATCCTTTTTTCTAAACTCAATAACTGACAATATTTTATTTAAATTATCCACATCATAATCATTGGCATTCATATGATCGTAGCTATATTTTTTTCTTTCATTCTCACTTCTTTCGCTCTTTAATATCTTTACCTCACAGCTTTTATATACTTTATGTCTATCAATAAATGCGTACATATAGCGATTTTTATTACTGATGACTTCATTTTTAATTTTATTATAAATCATAGTACCACAGCTATCTAATTCAGCCAGATTATTACAACCAATCTTTCCTAACAAAACAACCACATAACCATACTCACCAAATGCCCTCCAAGCATTAAATCCTCCGCCGCCAACACTTTGTTTTTCTTCATTAACATCATAATCAACATTTAAATCGCCTAAAACCAATACACACGGCTCCTCAAAATCAGAAAGCGGTTTAAACAATATATTATCTTCAACCCTCTTAATCATGCCGTTGAATTTATTATCAATATCAATACACTGCCCAAAATACCATCTTC
Source organism: Bacteroidota bacterium (assembly GCA_013334735.1). GTDB lineage: Bacteria > Bacteroidota > Bacteroidia > Bacteroidales > CG2-30-32-10 > JAAXXA01. The sequence continues at coordinate 195 of JAAXXA010000320.1, read as the reverse complement.
TTTTTACATCTATTCCGTTATTGCAAAAAAATCTTTCCAAAAATAGAAATTTCTTTTTATTTAATGTCAATAATGATATTCTTTTTAAGTTATAATATCACTGGTGTCCGGTTATAAGTCAAATAAATTCAACTGGTTACTGGGATAGGTATCCTTAATCGTGCCGGCAGAGTTCGTAACCAATTGTAAAATATC
>JAAXXA010000319.1 GCA_013334735.1 Bacteroidota bacterium | reverse complement strand
GTATTGCAGAGCTTCTTCGAGCAATATTTTTGTATCTTCAAAGCGGAAGAAATCTATTAACTCGATGTTTTTATTTTCAAAATATTCGTATAATTCCTGATAACACTTGCTGCTGCTATCAAATTCAATTTCTTCTTTTGCTTGTTGAACCATTTTTTTATACAGAGCGCTGCTATGTAAATTATTTTCATCATCTATTTCGCATTTAAGAGGGCTTCCTGTTTCTTCCAATAAATTAATTCTTATCAGGGGATATACAGGAATATCAACATTTGAATCCTTCCTTAATGAATGGTTCTGTTCCAAATTTTCGGCAATATTTTGATAATCATTAAATTTCCGATCAATTAATTCAATAATTTCTTCGCCTTGCTTGTTATATGTTTCAAGCGTTTTAGTAAGTTTTGTAAATGTTTTTCCAATGTAAACATTTTTGCTGCCGCTTAATTCATTTCCTGATACACCATGTAAAACGGCTATATCGGAATCATCGAAAAAGATGTCATTTATTATTAGTTCCATAATTTTATATGTTTTAATTACGATACAAAATAAAATGCTCAGACCGTAATTGTTTTACGGAGTGAAAAAATATTTTGAAAAAAATGAAACTGTTCAGACAAATGAAATAGCACAGATATATTTGTGTAATTTTGAAAATTCATACAAATCATTACAAATAATCAAGATCAAATGACCACCGAAAAATATCAAAACAAATACCGTAACGCATCAGCACGCGCACAATGGTGGGATTATCGCACTTCGGCTCCCTATTTTGTTACAATTTGCACAAAAAATCGCGAACATATATTTGGTTTTGTTGAAAAAGGTGAAATGCATCCGAATATATTAGGAGAATATGCCCGAAAATGTTGGAACGAAATTCCAAATCATTTTTCATTCATTGAATTAATAAATTTTGTGGTAATGCCTAATCATGTACATGGGTTATTGAAATTAAATTCTGTGGGGTCGTTGCATGCAACAACCCCACAGGATCAGGATCCTCAAATGCAAAAAAATGAATTTATGGCGAATATTTCACCTAAAACGGGATCATTATCATCGGTTATACGGTCATACAAATCGGCGGTAACAAAATATGCAAATGATAATCATATACCATCGGGTTGGCAAACACGTTTTTATGATCATATTGTACGTAATTCCGAAGAATGTCAACGAATATTCGATTACATAAACAATAATCCGAAAAATTGGGAAATTGGTAAATTAAAAGGTGAATAATATTCAATAATACGTTATTTTACCCTTTATACAATTTTAAACATTTTTTATATTCTTCAATAATTTTATTTTGCAATTCTATAGGTTTTATAACCTTTACATGATTTCCCCAATTCTGTATAAACGAGATTAATTCTATTGTTGGATGAACTTTTAAACTGATTGTAATTTTAGTGTCGGTTGTTTTAACCACTTTTTGACTTTCGTGTATAGGCTGTGTTATCAGGTATTGCGCTTGTTCTTTTGCAAATTCGAGAAGTATTTGTTTTGGCTTTCCTTTAATAACATTCATTCCAATAGAATATTTATAATATTCATCTGGATTAAAAGATGTTCTTGTATATTTTACATTAGTAACGGCTTCTACGGAAGTTATTCTGTCGAGGCTCAATGTGCTTATATCTTTATATTTTTCGTTCAATCCAATTAAGTACCACCTGTTTTTATTTTCTTTTAATAAATATGGATGTATAATCAATACTGTTTCTTTTGTTGAATAAAAAGCGCGGTATTTTACTATCAGAACCTGTGTTTCTTTTATAGCATTGATAATAGTTTCAAGGTATTCATTTCCTTTATAAGTAATGACATTTTCAAGTTGAATAAATTCGGTAAATTCGTCCTTGTTCAGTATTTTTCTTACATTAACCACATCCATTATTTTGTCAATTGCGCTTGCATATTTTTCAAGGATTGGCAGTTTTTTGTATTGCTGTAACATAGCCGTAGCAAATTCAATTGCATCAATATCTTCTTCTTTTAAGGCAAAATTTTCAATAGAGTATGATTCATCTGAATAATAATATCCTTTGTTTGTTTTACTATATTCAATAGGGGCGTAATATCCCGGCTCCGGATTGTTTTTCATTGCATACAAATCCTTTTCAAAAGTAGAAAGTGATATTTTACAATCGAGCTTTTCTTCACATTTTTCAATGATGTCTTCTCTTGTAGGATACGTATGGTACTTGTTTCTTAAACATGCGTCAATTATACGGTATCTGCTGAATGAATTTTTATTTACTGGCATAATGGTATCATTTTTATATGCGTTTTTACTAAACAATCCTCAAGTGATTTTTCAGATTATTCATAAATTAATTTGTTTTTATATGTATTCATGAGATTGCTTCGCTACGCTCGCAATGACGGAAAGGACTGTCGTCATTGCGATTCGCCGAGGCGAACGACGAATGAGGATGCAGCAATCCAAAAAATTACCGGACTATTAATTTATCAAAAGTAAAATAAATTATTCAGACCGTAAAGATATTACGGACAATAAAAATATAATTTTAATAATCTGAGTAATCTGTGGCGTTTATTATTTTTTCAAAAGCGAAAGGATATTGGTGCAAATCATATCAATATTATTCTCTTTTATATCAGCAATCAGAGGATTTTTAAGCGACCAATTTTCAATAACTTTATTAACTATGCTTTCACGAACAACCCATATCATTGGCTTTTTGTACGATCTAACCAATTGATTAAGGCTTTTAGCCCAACCCTGATTTTTTATTTCCCATGGACCTACTTCATCAATTACCACAATATCAACATCTTTAAGGTTGTCAATTTCAACTAACTGTTTTCCAAATTCAATGCAATCTTTGTTGAAGTAATAATTACCGACATTCGGCATTTCTTTATTACCATGGGTTCTGGAAAGAACAACTTTCTTGTTTGATCGTACATCAACCAGATCGTATCCGATAAGTATATTATTTTCAAAAACAGAAGGAGCAATAAAGCCTCCGACTTTAATATTTTTCTGTTTTAAATTTTCAACAATATTCTTCAATAATGTGGATTTCCCTGTTTTTTCGGTACCTCTGAGAATAATTACATTATCCTTACTGTTAATTTTAAATTCTACTTTTTCTAACCAGAAATCGGCTTGCGAAACAAGTTCGTGAAATATTTTTATTGGTCTTTTGAAAACATCCTGTAATCTCGGAAGGTTTGATATTACAAGTGGAAGAGTATCAAAAGCAATTTCCAAAGCAACCGGTAATTGCCTGATATATGAATTTACAAAAATATTCCTGAAACGAGGATTACGTAATTCTGTTCCGATAGCCGAAAATCCTACGATTGTGATAGCTGCTCTGAAATTCATTTCTAAGCCAATTAGCAAACCCTTGATAAATCCGCTATCTGAATTGGTAAGTTTAAATAAAACAAATGCTGAAATCATTGTCAACAAAACAAAAAATATCCAGAATTTAGGCTTTGCAAGAGATCTGAGCGATCTTTTATAACGAAACGACCATATTATAAGAATTAACACTCCGGATATAGTCCAGTATTCCCAATCGCAAAAACTCATTAACGAAAGTTCTGCAATCAAAAAAATAACATTACACAGTAGCCATATAATAGAAAAATGAAAAATAAAATTATCTTTTTTTGATTTTATTTCCAACACTTGCGCTGTTGTGAGGCTGCTTGTTTCCAATGGTTGTTTTGACGATTTTCTTCCTATATAAATTCCAAATATTGCAGCAATAAGTCCTAATACCATGTATAAGCTGAACAATAATAAAACAGGTAACCAGTAATTATCATTAACAATATTTAATTGTTTTTGGGCAAATTTTGTGAGGTTTACATAAAGGTCAATGATATTTGCTCCATATATTATTACGTAGTTAGCGAGAAGATGAAATAAGTTCCACGACATAGCTAACATACCGGCAAGCAGGAAAGAAAAGATATTTCTTCGGAAAATACGCACGGAAAATTCCATGAGTAAGGCTTCGCTTAATATGGCGATCATTGGTCCGAAAATAACAGCGCTTGGTGATAGCGATTTCATTAAAGCACACACCAACCCTGATCTCCAGAACAATCCTTTTTCTTTCCAAATATGAGCTACAGAAATTAAAAGAATGATTCCGATGCCTGTTAAAATATTTCCGGTGAAAGGAATTCTTAGGTTATGTAAGAAACTGCCAAGTACTATTTCGGAAGAAGCCCACAAGCATCCTAGCACAGATGCTTTAAGCCATTTATTACTTAATTGTTTTTTTATTGTCATTTATCAGGCATATTTTTTTTGCACAACCTTCGTTAAATAAGTGATAACCGGCTCCGGCTTCGGAAACTATTGTAA
>JAAXXA010000318.1 GCA_013334735.1 Bacteroidota bacterium | reverse complement strand
CGCTCTTCCGATCTATCCGGTCATATAAACAGTATTTTCAGGATAATAGTATTTAAAAAGTCCATTCTGCTTACCATTCAAATAAATTCCTTCTGATTTTTTTTTGCCATCGCTGTAATACATTTTCCATATTCCATTTTTAACATCATTTTCATAAGCAACTTCTTCATATATTAAACCATTACTATAAAAAGATTTCCAAATGCCTTGTTTTTTTGATGCTTTGTAATGTTCTTCGGAAATAATAGTATCGTTTTCTCCATAATATTTCCAGATACTATCCTTCTTAGTATTTGTATAAAAACCTTCTGCTTGTTTTTTCCCGCTTGGATAATACATGGTAGTAGAACAAAATTTACCTGCATCTGAATATACAGTTATCGCTTTTGTTTTTTTATCACCATAATAGTATTTGAATTCACCGGTTGGAATACCATCTTTAAAAAAACCTTCATATTTGAGAGTATCTTTTACAATTTTTTTCCAATATCCCTGTTTCTTCCCTTTTGCATCAATCTTATTGAGAGTATCGGAAAGGGTTGATGTTTGTGCCCAAAGCATAAAGGGTAATAAAATAAAAATAAAAAACAGCTGTTTCATAATTCCAAAATTTAATATTTCAAAAGTAAATAAAAAATAAACATACCGAAACAAGTAAAAAATTAGTAGCTACTCATACGACCGAATGGAATAGAATGGTGATGCTGATATCAATAGCTATCGGTACAGATTGCTTATAATTCAACCTTTGTTGCGATTATTAAAAACAAGGGGAAGTACGTATTGAATCTACAATTATTTTGCAGCTCTGTAACAAAAGTTATCTATACTAAAAACGAGTTAAATTGTCGCATTTTATGAATACAAAAAGGTATAGAGGTATTCGATATAAAGACATAAGGAAGAGCAGGTTATACCATATACCATTATACCTGAAACCCAAATGTAATAATTAACACCATGCAAAGTATAACGACATAAATAATCATTATTCAACGAGAATTATCCAACGGAGTGAATCAAAAGAAAAGTTTCGATATGCCTCAACTGTGGCGGAGAGCAAGCAAATTGTCAAATAAAGCTAGTCCTTTATACATCTGACATTATAGCCATATGTCTTACTAGCGTATTGCCGGTACGAAATTGTTGTGCTGTTATACAAGCTACGAGTCCATGAGTTAGAGTCATCAAACTCTGACGCTGCCCACCAGAAGCAGTCACCGCTAATATCGTCAAAAGTGCCGGTTGGTCTTCTAAAGCCACTCGGAAGACCAGTAAAATTGGTGGTGTTGCATCCTGTTCCACACTGATTCGATGTCCAATGGCTGGTTCCGGATTCTTTTAACATAGCTCCTATATTTGTTCCGCGCGCGTATAATATATTGCAACTTGGATCCGTTCCTGCTTCTACCACATTTTCCATAGTGCACCATTCAGCTTCAGTTGGTATATGCCATCCTGTGGGACAAATACCTTGGACATTGCCAGTAGGAACAGGATTCCATGATGATGTATTTGTTGCACCGTTCAGATAAGCCACTGCTTCCGACAATTGATAGAGTCCTCCATAAGTCGTACAATTATCTGTATTGTCGCTATAACAGTATTTTTCTATGCTGGCATTATTGGTTTGAGTAGTGGTACCGGTAACATAAGTACCTACATTCAGGTTTTGCGCCATCCAACACTGTGTTCCTATTAGCACGGTATTATATGTTTTGCTGTCTCTGGAATCAGTTAACTGGGAAGTACCACAAGTCCAACAGGCAGAAGTAGCAGAAATTATTGTGCCTGAATTACCGCTTGTACTACATGTATTCTCCGCTCTTACACGATAGTAATAAGTTATTCCGCAAGTAAGTCCTGTTACATTATAGGTGGTTACATTGCCCACATCCATATTATTAAAGCCGGTTACAAAACTTGCAAAACTATTGCTTGTGGATATATCAAAGTGGTAATGTGCTGCTCCAGAAGAAGCATTCCAGTTCACTGTTATTTGAGTTTGAGTAACTCCGCTTCCCGCCATAGTAACAGGCGCAAGTAATGATGTTGAATTAAGGATGCTTATCCATGCTACACCATTGTAATACTGAAATTCATTACAATCGGTATTGTAGATTATAAGACTGGTAGCGGGAGAACTAATTAAATTACGGTTAGTAGTATTCAAGCGGGGCACAAGCAGTCCTTGATATGGGGAAACTGTACTGTTTAAATCGAGTATTGCAGAAGCATTGGCTTCATTGCCGGTAGTGTTAATGGCTACTCCTTGCGAAAAAGAGCGAATAGAGATAAAAAGACATAAGGCAAAAGTGACAAAGCATCCTCCATAGGCGAAGGCATAAGTTAATTTTGTTTTCATAATTGCTAGTTTTTAAAGTTTATAAAATTTGTAAAATTGATAGGTTATTCGTTATTAAAACTTTGTTGGTATTATCGGACTTGTTTGCCCGCCAACCTTCGTGCTCGAACTTAGCGCTCAAGAAACAGGTTTGCAAAAGAATATTACATATCATTATACAAAGAAACCTACACATATTCTGAATGTGAAATAATGTATTTAATTATGAATTATTTTACTACAAAGATACTATATTTTAAGATAAAAAAAAATATTTAGTTAAAACAGTTGTAATTACTCAGGTAATGGAATAGAAAGCTGATAATGCAAGTATGTAATGAGTTTTCATCGTATTGCGATGCGTTGAGCTTGTTGAAACATCGAAGTATTGCTAATAATTATGCAATTTTTTTATCTGTATTCATCATAATTTTACTTCGGCAAGCTTAGAACAAGTCTGCGTTAGCTTTCGTTATTGCTAAGCGAATTAGCGTTCTATTTTTTTATCAGATGGTAGTTACGTTTTTATTAATAAATTTGTAAAAATAATTATTCTTTTTTTCAATGAAACGTATAGGACTATTATCCGACACACATAATTATCTTTTTCCCGGCATTATTAATTTTTTTAAAGATTGTGATGAAATATGGCATGCAGGAGATATGGGTACGATAGGTATAGCAGAAGAATTATCAAAATTAAAAATTTTCAGAGGAGTTTATGGTAATATCGATGGGCAGGATGTGAGGAAGGTATATCCAAAAGACCTCAAATTTATGTGCGAAAATGTTAAAGTATGGATCACGCATATTGGAGGATATCCCGGAAAATATGCTCCCGAAGTCAAAAATAGTTTATTTTCAAATCCGCCCAATCTTTTTATTTGCGGGCACTCTCATATATTAAAAGTAATTTATGATAAAAAATTTAATTTTCTTCATATTAATCCGGGCGCTGCCGGCAAATACGGATTGCATGCAATAATCACTGCAGTAAGGTTTGTTATTGAAGGAACTGAAATAAAAAAACTGGAAATTTTGGAAATAGAAAGAAAATAATCATTAATTTAGATTTTTCCAATTACGTAATGATATATCTCGACAACGCAGCTACAACCCCTCTTGATCCTGAAGTGATAGAAGTGATGAGTGATACTATGAAAAATTATCATGGAAACCCATCATCAGTTCATACTTTTGGTCGTGAAGCTCGCGTTCTAATTGAAAATGCAAGGAAAACAGTTTCTTCATTTCTTAATGTTTCTCCTTCAGAAATTTTTTTTACGAGTTGTGGCACCGAAGCTATAAATACTGCTATTTCCGGATGCGTTAATGATTTGGGCATTCGCCATTTTGTTACCAGCCATATCGAACATCATGCAACATTACATTCACTTGAAAAACACATCAAAAATAATTTATGTACAATTTCTTATATTAAACTTGATGCAAAAGGAAAAGTTGATTTAGAAGATTTGAAAAAAATACTTCATGCCAAAGGTCGTTCTTTAGTATGTCTTATGCACGCGAATAATGAAATCGGGAATCTGCTTCCATTAAAAGAAACTTCCGAAATTTGTTCCCAATCCGGATCTTTATTTCTTTGCGATACAGTTCAGACTATAGGAAAAGTTAAAAATGATATAGGGGCTGCACATATTGATTTTGCTATATGTTCAGCGCATAAATTTCATGGACCCAAGGGCATAGGATTTTTGTATAAAAACGGGGACATAAATATTTCTCCTTTAATAAAAGGAGGCGGTCAGGAAAGGAATATGCGTTCGGGTACAGAAAATATTTACGGAATTGTCGGGCTGGCAAAGGCAATGGAAGTTGCTTTTAAAAATATTGATACCGATACCAGCCACATTCTTAGTTTAAAATCATTAATGATAAAGCGTTTGCGCGAAGAAATACCTGAAATTATTTTTAATGGAGAATCGGCAGAAAAAGGATTACACACGATACTTAATGTTTCTTTTCCAAAAACAAAAAAATCAGAAATGCTGCTTTACAACTTAGA
>JAAXXA010000317.1 GCA_013334735.1 Bacteroidota bacterium | reverse complement strand
CAAAGTATTCCTATTAATAAGATCAAAGAATTTGAAGAAGAATTTTTGCATTTTTTAGAATTACATCATTCTGAAATTTTAGAAACACTTAAGGAAGGTAAGCTTACTGATGAAGTGCTTGCCATACTTGAAAAAGTTGCTAGAGAACTTTCAGGTAAATATAAAATAAAATAGAGGAAGTATGTGTCAAAACAATTACAAATTATGAATTAATAATTACATTACCCGTAATTCGTAATTGAACATTCGTAATTAATTTGTGAATAATTTACATTTAACATAACGTATAAATGGCAGGTTTAAAAGAAGTACGAATAAGGATTGCATCTGTAAAATCAACACAGCAGATAACCAGCGCTATGAAAATGGTGTCGGCATCTAAGTTGAAACGCGCACAGAATGCTATTCTTAAAATGAGACCTTACGCGGGGAAGCTAAGGGAAATATTAGAAAACCTCAGTACAAGTTTAAATAATTCCGAAAATATTTATTCTAATAATAGAAAAGTTAAAAATGTTTTGATTGTTGTTGTAACTTCCAATCGCGGTTTGTGCGGAGCATTTAACAGTAATGTTATAAAAGAGGCAAACAACATTATTCGGAAAAATTATGCTGAATTGGCTAAAAGCGATAACGTGGAAATTATGTGTATCGGAAAAAAAGGAGCTGAATTTTTTACTAAAAGAAAATACAATGTTGTCGAATCCAATATAAATATTTTTGATTCTTTAAATTTTGAAAATGTTGTTCCGATAGCGGAAAAACTTATGAAAGCCTTTACCGACGCTAAATACGATAAAATAGAAATTGTTTATAATAAATTTAAGAATGCAGCAGTTTATTTATTATCGCGAGAACAGTTCCTTCCAATTATTCAAAGTAAAATAACAAAAGAAAAAACTGTTAACGATTACATTTTTGAACCCGGAAAAGAACAAATTGTTTCTGAACTTATTCCCAAATCACTTAAAATTCAGCTTTATAAAATACTCCTCGATTCTTACACTTCCGAGCATGGAGCGCGCATGACAGCTATGCATAAGGCGACCGATAATGCCGACTCATTGCTTAAAGAATTACGACTTAATTACAACAAAGCCCGTCAATCCTCAATTACAAACGAAATATTAGAAATTGTAAGCGGAGCGGAAGCGTTGAAAGGGTAACATGTAATATGTATGATGTAACATGTATGATGCAATATGTGTAAAATTATTCGTAATTCGTAATTGATAATTCGTAATTGACATTATACATTAGACCTCATACTTCATACTTTAGCCATAATTAAATGAAACGAAACACCGCGTGGATACCATTATTCCTGACAAATTTTCTGGGAGTATTTAATAATAATTTTTTCCAGACGTTAATATTTCTTCTTGCAATAAAATGGGTTTCACAAGATGATAGTACTTTGATTGTGCCACTTGCATCTGGTTTATACGTTATTTCTTACATTTTTTTTTCACCTTATGCAGGTAAGCTCGCAAAAACAAAGCAAAAGAAAAAAATAATAATAGTATCCAGATTATTTGAATTTTCTCTTTTTATTATTGGAAGTATTGGCTTTTACTTTGAAAATGTTTTCATAGTAATGATTTGTATTTTTTTATTAGGACTTATCAGTACTTTGTTCTCTCCGTCAAAATATGGTTTAATTCGCGATATAGGTGGCAACGAAGGAATTTCTTTTGGCACGGGAACATTAGAGATGCTTACGTTTTTTGGCGCTTTGTTAGGTCCTTTGCTTGCAACAATAATTTCGGATCATTATAATTTTTATGTAATGCTTTCAATTTTTCTTTTAGTTTCAGCTTCAGGCTTTTTTTCTATTTATAAATTAAAAGTTACGGAAAACGAACCGATGAAAAACTGCGACGACACTGTTAATCCGGTTAAATTTGTTATTCAGTCAATAAAATTTGCTTCAAAAATAAAAGGATTAAATTTGATTATTGCAGGACTTGCTTCTTTTTGGATGATTGCCAGTTTTATAAGAATGACAGTTATTGAGCATTGTCCCAAAGTATTGGAGATGACAAATACCGAAATGGGTTACGTGCTAACTGCATCTGCCGTGGGTATTGGAATAGGTAGCTATCTGGCAGGAATATTTTCTAAAGGAAAAGTTGAATTGGGATTAACTCCAATTGGAGGAATAGGAATGACAATTACTCTATTATTTTTATTTTTTTTAGAACCATCGGGTATAATTTTTACAATATTAATATTCATGGTAGCTATGTTCTGCGGTATTTATATGGTTCCTCTAAGTGCCTCGGTACAAAGTAGTGTGGAAGGAAGAAAACAAGGCGACATGATTGCATATTCCAATTTTGTTGTTTTTTTATTAATTTTTATTTCAGCAGCAATTTATGGAGTTATTTCAAAAGTTTTTGGAACTAATGCTGTTTTTATCATGCTTGTATTTTTGGTTTCGATTATGACCTTTATGATGTTGAAATATGTGCCTGCTATGTTTGAAAGGTTTAAAAAACTAATAAAAATAACGAACATTATACATGAAACTAATAATCATAATTTTTAGATTTTTTTTATCAAGAAGATATAAAGTCGAAATAAAAGGAAGCGAAATACTTAAAAGTAAATCAGCTAAATTCATACTGCCAAATCATCAGGCTGTAGTTGATCCGCAGCTTGTATTTGCGTATGTTTCAAAGTTCTGTACCGTTGTTCCAGTTATTACTGAAGGTTATTTTAAAAATCCTTTATTAAGAATTATTTTAAAAACAATTAAGGCTGTGCCCGTCAGTGATCTTGCTGCGGGTAACCGGGATATTAATGTATTAAATACAATTTTTACAAATGTTACAAATGCATTAAAAAATGGCAGAAATGTTCTTTTATATCCTTCCGGACAAATTGCAGGTCAGGGTTATGAGAAAATTTTCAACAAACAAAGCGCATGGGCTATAGTTTTTAATCTGCATGATAATACACAGGTAATAGGCGTTAGAATAAGCGGATTATGGGGAAGTATATGGTCGAAAGCATGGATGGGCAAATCTCCTGATTTTTTTAAAACTTTTTTAAAATCGGTGTTTTATATTTTTGCTAATCTTTTGTTTTTTGTTCCTAAAAGAAAAGTAGTAATAGAATTTTTTGATATAACAGCCGAAGCCAAGATAAAATCAGAAGAAAGCAGAAGCGCTTTCAATCTTTTTCTTGAAAAATTTTATAATATTAATGGAGTAGAAGAAGCAAAATATTTAAAACATTTTTTTTATGTTCCAAGCCTGAAACGAAATTTGCCAGATATAATTGATGGCGCACATAAAGGTGAGTAAAGAGTTTGTGAATTATGCATGTTATAAAAGCACTCTCACAATTAATATTATCCCCAAAACAATTAATAAAACGCCAATAATTCTTTTAATCCATAATTGAACGCGCGGACGGAGATACTTTTTAATTTTATTTCCTATAAAACTTTTCAGCAAATCAGTACCGAAAACTGTACTAAGAACTCCGCTGAAAAAAACAATTACATAATTTATTACTATACCTTTTTCAGCAATAGCAATATCGGTAGCTCTTACTATAGCAGCCAGCCAGAAAAAATAAATAAAAGGATTGGCTATATTAAGAAAAAAACCTTTTATAAAATATTTTATATGCTTTGTTTGCTTGGGGGGAGTTTTATATTTTGCGCTTCGTCGCCGGATTATTTCAGGTTTCTTAAAATATGAGTAAATACCAAAAATAATAATAATAATACCTCCTGTTAAACCAAGATATGAACTGTTTTTTGAATCAAAAATAGAAGTAAGTCCTAAGTAGCAAATGGTAATTAAAAAAGTATCACACATCAAAACTCCTAATGAAATGTAAAAAGCCGCTTTAAAGCCTCTGTCGATTCCTGTTTGTATAATTGTAAAGAAAGCCGGACCAATAGATATTGCTACAAGTAAACCCCATGCAATTCCTTCAAAAAAAACATGTATCATATTATTTTATATTTTTTTTGTATTCTTTAATAAAATCTTCCCAATCATTAAGTTTTTCATTTTTAAGCACGCGTGGAAATTTGTTTTGAGCGCCTTCTTTTCCTTTTAGTTTTAACCAATCATAGAACACTTCAGGAGGAAGAATTTCTATAAATAATTCTTTAATTGCAGCAATTCTTTCCACGCGATAATCATCGTTTAATGTTTTAAGATATTCATCAATTTTTCCTTTTACGATATTTTCATCAATATGGTTATCTGTTCCGATATACCATTTATGAGCGAACATCGAATTGTATTTAATACCTGCAACAGCAAATTCGCGTACTTCAATATTTAGATTTTCTTCAAGCATTTGTATTGCGCGGTTCATATTATCCTGCGAAAGGTGTTCTCCGCAAAGGCTTA
>JAAXXA010000316.1 GCA_013334735.1 Bacteroidota bacterium | reverse complement strand
GTTGTTGAATACCAAATGGATAAGCAACAACTTTTTTCACAAGCTCATCTTTATCTTTAAAATATTGATAAAGCGTTTTTTTAGAAATGCCCAGCTCTCTGGCAGCATCATCCATAGAAACGCTTTTAATTCCGAATTTCATATAAAGCTCTAAAACCTTTTTTATGATTTCTTCCATTTTATAAAATGATTTTGGGCAAAAATAATAAAAAATAAACTAAGAAAACAAAAATAATATAAAAAGTTTCCAAAGTTTTTTAGTAACCCTTATCTGCATTAATTGCAAAATATATTTTCAGGGCTAAAGCCCTCTATTACCATTGGTTTTCATAACCACGCCCTTAAGGGTGTGGTTATCCTAAAATACAGACCACTTGGACTTTAGTCCCATTAGTAAACTTAGTGCAGTATCCGACAATGGCGGATCATAAGCACCTTTGAATACTTAAAAGGTTGCGAATAATTTACCAGGCTAAATTGCCTCTGAAAAGCATAAATCAAAACAACACAATGGTCATATTTTTATTTTACGGCTCCATTTCGTATATTTTCGAACCATTCCGAACCAAATGGATTAATATCCAATTAAGATTGAAGTGGATCTTTTGGGTTCTGTTCCAACATTCGATTTTGATGTAATGTTTGTTTATGATGAATTATAATATACCGATACGGAACAAATTTGCAAAATATTTTATCTCGTTCCTATCGGTACAACTCGTTCTAATCATCTTTGCTAACACAAACCTGATAAGAACGAGTATAACCCTCAGCGAAGTATTAAAAATACGCTCTCAACTGCACGCTTCCCACATGAATAATTTTACTTCCTATCGATTTCCGGCCATTATAAGAAAGATCTAATTGCAAATTTGTTGATATATTTCGCTGGTAGGATAAATTCCACGTGGAATTGTCCCCTTTTTTCAAACCTTCAAGCATTTCATAAGCAATAGTAGAATTTTCGGGAGAGTTATATGCAATTTTTATATACTCAAATTTAAAAATCAGGCTTCCTTTCGATAGTACATTATACTTAGTTTCGAATCCCGCTTTGTTTATAAACGCCCTTTCATTAAGGCTTCCGATCTTATTCTTTTTTTCGGAATATTTATAATTCAAATTTAATCTGAACGAAACACCCGGCTGATAGCTAAACACCGGCTCGCTTTCATAATAATCAATTTTATAATTTTTAGTACTAAAATATTCCGAAGAGCTTGTTTTCTCTCCTAAATTTTGGTTTAAAGTAAGTGTGAGTTTGCGGCTTATCCCACATTTTATATTTACCCCTTTAATAACACTTGTGCGTAAATCAAAACCATTTACAAGCAATATTTTATTTCTGCTATCCTGATATTTAATATCAATACCGAATTTAGAACTTGATTTATTAAAATACAGATCGTTCCTGAAGGCAGAATTGACAGATATTAGAGCGCTATCACTTATTGACGAACGGAAAGGGTTATATGCGCGAAATTCATCATTATCGGTATTCTTATGATCAATGCGGTAAGTTGTCATATTTGAAAAGCGCGATAAAAATTTCTTTGCTCCTTTACCGGAGCTCCAAGCATTAGCAGGTGAAATGGATAACACTTCGTTAAACTGGTTCGTGTAAGTTTTGATATATTGATTAGTGGGTGTAAAAATACGTATATAATTTGCCTGATCCTGAAAAACGGCAATTTCAAATTCATTAAGCTCTTTAACACCGTTAGAGTTATAATCTGTCCATGTATATATTCCCTGCCCCTGTGTTACTTCGATAAAAGAAAATTCTTTTTTAACTTCCATACCCGAACCTATTTCATAATATGTAGTTGAAGTAACAACACCTTTTAAAAATTTCAGATAATATTCAAGACGGCTCAATAAAGAATTGTCCTCTTTTTGCTTAGAAAGCGCAGAGTCGTTGATTGTCAGCTTACGGTAAGTATTGTTAATTGTTAAGCGGTTATTTGTGTTTTTTGTCATTTCATAGTTAACACCCACACTTTGCGCTGTAGTAGCTAATTTCAGAGAATTTTTAACAGGAATAAAATCTATTCTTTTTTTATAAAATGCCGTATATTTATTTTTCGAAGTGTCGGGATTGCTAACATATACGCCAAGTTCATTAAATGAAAAACTATTCTTTTGCAATGAATCAGTGCTCAATTTATTAAACAAATTATTTTCCTGTTCTTCAGTTATTCCAACTACAAATCTTTTAGTTCTTTTAGATAAATCGGCTTTACTGCGAATATATCGCGACGAATTTATCAGGTCCTGCGAATTAAGCAAACTACCTGTAAATGTTAAAAGAAAGCCTTTCTTTTCCAGATTAGCGTTTACAAGATTTTGCAGACCACTATACTGGCTTCCTGCAAAAAAAGAATTCAATTTATAATTTGCGAAATTTTTCTTTTTATCTTTTAATGAAAATTTTATTTCGGAAATATTTTGGTCAACTTTATTTTTTATTTGCGATATATTCCAGTCTCGTTCAAATTCCACGATATGATAACGCTCTATAGGGTTAAAGTTTTTTTCGGTTAATTCATGACTTAGCTCCGTGCTGAAAGTCCATCCTGTACTGTCTTTTTTGCTCAGGGGGATTGTGTTTTTAACGTAAGCTTTTAGTGCATATCCTACATCGTCTTTACTGTCCTTATCCGAAAATAAATTCAGGTCGTTATTGCTTACTGCAAATTCCACCGCTGCTGTAGTTCTTTTTGAAATAATGTATTCAGCTGATAAAGTAGCCATTTGCTTTTTTTTAGGTGTTACAAGCATATTGACAGGCTCGTAATTTCCTTGTCTGACACCGGCTTGAGGAGCTACCCATTTGAATACTCTGCCATTTGCCGAACTTTGTATCTGTATATAATTTCCATTACCTTGCCCCACATTCGAAAACCCCAGTCGGTAATGTGCGCTGTCAGCGTTTGTAGAATAAACAAAAACAGAATCGTAATTTATCATGTTTACTAAGGTATCAACCATTTTATATAAAACCATATCATTAGAAAAAGCAACACTGTCAACATAAGGAGTTAAGGCTAAGTTTAAGCTGTCGCCTATATTTGTCAACAGTAGTTTTTCTTTATCTGTAAGCTTTTGCTGAATAGGCTGATTTTTTATATCCTGTTCTGAAAAGAAATTAAAGTTGACATTTAATTTTTTGCTTTTATATTTTGTCCCTTCAAAAAAAAGTGAGCGCGCATAATTTTTATCCGAATATTCAAATTCTACAGTAATCCTACTATCCTTGGTAATAAGTCGTTTTACGGTAAAAGTAATTTCCGCCGTATTATAATCAATCACGTAATCGTTCTCTTGCCCCCTGTTCATAAGTTCTCCGTTAATATAAACTTTTTCGCTGCCTGATAATACAATAATATATGTTTCGTTTTCAGCGCCTGTTAGTTTATATGGTCCCTGGCTACCTTCCATTCCAACAATAGTATTTTTAGCATATTTACCTTTAGAAATAGCTGCCGCTGCCGATATACTTATTTTGCCATTCTTTTTCTTTTCATCTGTATAGAATGAAGTCGAAAAATTTCCACCCTGCGCTTTTTTGTAAAAGTTCATGAAATAACTTTCAGGTCGTGATAATTCAAAATCACCCGCGATCAATTTAGAGTTTTTTGCAGACAGCTGAATAAATACTTTGTCGAAATCCTGTATTTGTTGAGTGTTTCCATCGGGCTGAACTGGAATATTATTATCTGTTATAGCAGCTAACACATCCACTTCATCACTCAATTTTCCTGATAATTGCAGATCGAAACTTGAGTTTACAACTATATCCTGATTATTGCCAAAAGATATACCTCTTGAAATACTTCCATTTTTATTTAATCCGCCCATTTTAAAAAACTCAAGAGATGAGCGGTCATAAATAAAAGTAAAAGGATTGTAATTCCCTTTTTCATCCGGTTCAATGAGCTTTATATCCTTATGTTTATAAGATGCAGAAAAGTTGTAAGGAAATACTTTATATGAAACAAACAATGTTTTAATATTTTTGTTAAACGATGGTTTCAATAACAAAACAGCATCCGTATATTTAACAGTATAATACGAGCTATCAATCTTATTGCCTAAAGAATCTGTTAATAAAAGGGAACCATTAATAAGGCTAAGTGTATCAATAGTTATAGTATCAGTTTTAATAAATATTTTTTTTACACGATAATTGGTATATACCTGAGCGCCGACAACTGCCGGTAACAGATAAAATAAGATAACCAATATTCTATAAAAAATCTTCACTTTTTACTATGCAAATTAATGAAACGTAAATAAAAAATTACAAATTAGCAATTCGCTTCGGCGAACAAATCAAGAGAACAATCTGAAATCTTATTTAATTAAAAACTGTATAA
>JAAXXA010000005.1:18186-19307 GCA_013334735.1 Bacteroidota bacterium | reverse complement strand
CCCAAACAGCGCCTTTTTCTTTATTTCCTTTTCCAATTATTTCAAATATCCATGCTTCGTTAGCATCAGATACTGAAATTGATTCTCCTTCGCTTGCATAACCATATTCTTTAACTAATTCAGTCATTACCTGTATGGCTTCTCTTGCTGTTTTAGAACGCTGTAATGCAATATACATCATGCTGCCATAATCTACTATTCCGTTTTGAGTCAGAAGTTCTTCTCTGCCTCCGAATGTTGTTTCCCCAATAGCAACCTGATATTCATTCATATTGCCAACTACTCTGTAAGTGTGAGCAACCTGTTTTATTTTGCCAAGAAATCTGCCGCTATCCCAATCGTAAACTTCCAATGAGTCTTTTGCGCCCCAGTCTTTTGCTTCAGCATAATACAATGGTTCCATAAAACCGCCTGCATCGGCATTGTAGGTAATCATTACTGAGCCATCAACCGAAGCGCCCTTTGATACTAATATATTTGTACAGGCTTTTGAAAAATTGAACCCTGAAAAAACAATTATTACAGATAGATAAAAAGAAGCAGTTATTTTATGCATGATTTTTTAGTTTTTTAATTGTTTTACAAACATACGATAAATTTGATAAAAAAAAGAAGACAAGTTTATAAATTGAAACATTAAATATTTGTTAAAGTATTTTTGCTGTACAATAGTGATTTATTCTTTATTTTTACACTCTTTTGAAAAAAATATATAATTACTTTTTACTTAAAATTAATGTAACTACTCGGTCGATTTAAAATGTTAAAAACCAAATATATGCCACAGATTCACAGATTAAAATTAATTATTTTTTATAAATTCCCTCAAACAAAACTACCTTTGGTAGTTTTAAATCTGTGAATCTGTGGCTATTTATCGTAAATATAGTGGCTGAATAGTTACAAATTATTAAACACTTATAGTATGAAAATAAAAATTAATTTTATCGTAACTTTATTTTTTCTTTTCCTTACAGTTTCATCCTTTGCACAGGATCAGACAGAATATACTGAAAATACTTTTTTCGCGAACCGGATTATTAACGGACATTCTGTTGATTTAACTCCTGCAGGCAGACTTGATTTAAAAATTTCACATCGCATGGGGCGTATAAATAGTG
>JAAXXA010000005.1:15856-18176 GCA_013334735.1 Bacteroidota bacterium | reverse complement strand
CAGTTGATAAATTATATGATGGGTTTGCCAAATTTAAAATAATCAGACAAAGTACCGGTAAAAAAATAATACCGCTCACAATTACAGGGTTTTCGAGCATTGCAGTTAATTCACAAAAATGGACATCAACTACGCAATACGATTACTTTGCATCAAGGCTTTATTATACTTTTCAATTGCTTGTTGCAAGAAAATTTAATGAAAAGTTAAGTCTGCAAATATCGCCAACTCTGGTACATCGGAATTTGGTTGCTACCGGAGAAGATAAAAATGATGTTTTTTCTGTTGGTCTCTCAGGCAGATATAAAATATTCAGCAGATCTGCTTTTACTTTTGAATATTTTTACGTTCTTCCAGGACAAATTAAGTCAAATTATAATGGATCGGAAGTGGTAAATTCGTTATCTTTAGGCTTTGATATTTATACAGGTAAACATGTTTTTCAGATTTTTGTTTCAAATTCGACCACCCTTGCAGAAAAAGCTTTTATTACTGAAACTACCGATAAATGGCAGGATGGAAATATACATATAGGTTTTAATATTTTAAGATTATTTAATATTGCAAACAAATAAACCTTTTATACTAAAAACGGGATAAATTGTCGCATTTTATGAATACAAAAAGGTATATAGGTGTTAGGTATAAAGGTATAAGGAAGATCATTTATACCATATACCCTTATAACCTATACCTGAAACTAAAATGTAATAATTTACACCATGCAAAGTATAAAACAATATTAATATTATATTTTTGTTATTGTTTTGGCTACTTTTAAAAACTATTAAAATTTAATTTCATGAAAATAAAAATAATTTATTTGTTAGGAATACTTTTAATTGCATTTGCTTTTCTGAATTACAACAATGCCATATCATTCACTGATGGCGCTCCTTCGGGATGTTCAGGTTCGCCTAAAGATGGTTCGAATTGTTCTACAAATTGTCATAATACAGCATTGAAAAAAGCTGAACAGGGATGGATCAAAACAAATATACCTGAAAAAGGTTATATTGCCGATTCATCATACATAATTACAGTTACTGCGACAGGATCAGAAGTATCTGCCAAATTTGGCTTCGAATTCTC
Organism: Bacteroidota bacterium; assembly: GCA_013334735.1. Taxonomy (GTDB): domain Bacteria; phylum Bacteroidota; class Bacteroidia; order Bacteroidales; family CG2-30-32-10; genus JAAXXA01. Next base: position 17,084 of record JAAXXA010000005.1, on the reverse strand, counting down.
TCCTCAGTTTATTACAGGCAAGGTGGCAGGAAAAATTATAATTACAAATGCTAATGAAACTAAATTAGTTGGCGGAGGTAAATATATTACTCAAAAAGCTGCTGGCGTTGTTGGAAAAGTGAGCAAAGAATGGACTTTCAAATGGATTGCTCCGGTAAAGGGTTCAGGTAAAATTACATTTTATTCTGCTTTTATTGTAGGTGGTAAACCGGAAAACAGTATTACTTCGTCTCTCGAAATAAATGAATCTATATAAAAATTTTATGATAAAAAAAATTACTCTTTTAGCAACAGCTTTGTTTGCAGCCGGAATGATTACAACATATTTTTCTGATAAAGGCGCAATGTCAAATCCAAGTGGTTCACCTGCTTCCTATACAGGCTCTCCCGGAGATGGACAAAATTGTGCAAACTGCCACGGAGGAACTTCTTCAAATGTTGCAGGTTGGATAACAAGCGATATTCCCGGAACAGGTTATATTGCAGGTAGTACATACCACATTACCGTTACAGTTACTGGAATCGGATCCAAAGGTTTTGAAGTATCTCCTCAAAATACTTCAGGAGTCTTACAAGGGACTTTAATTGCCGGAACAGGAACACATCTTATCGGTTCGGGGAAATATGTTACTCAAAGTTCTTCGAGCAGCTCAAACCCTAAAACGTGGTCATTTCAATGGACAGCTCCTGTTGCAGGTACCGGTAATGTTACTTTTTATGGCGCTTTTGCTGTTACGATGTCTGTTACAAAATTATCAACATTGCTTGTTCAGGAAAATACAGGAGTTGGTTTGAATGAAATTTCCGAAAATGAGGTTAGTTTTTTTCCTAACCCTGTTAAAGATTTAATTTCAGTTAAATATTCTCTTAACTGTTATTCTACAGTTTTGATAAATCTTTATTCTATTGATGGGAAAAAAATAATTTCTCTTTTTAATAACGATCAGCAAACAGGCGAGCATTCTCAGCAATTAAGAATTAAAGGAATTGTGGATGCAGGAATATACTTTATTGAAATAAATATTTCGGGAAAATCTACTATTAAAAAAATAGTAATAGAATAAGAAACTGTTTTGAATTTTTCAAAGTTCTTTTAACGTAAGATATATGAGGTCAAACAGAGCCGATTATCCTGAAACTTTAGTTGAAGGAGAAGCTTGTCGAAGTTGACCGAATAGCCACTCTTCGACTCGTCCCTAAAAGGGGACGGCTCTGAGTGACAGATCGG
>JAAXXA010000005.1:2964-15846 GCA_013334735.1 Bacteroidota bacterium | reverse complement strand
ATATTTTAATAATAATAAAATGTACATTCTTAAAATTAAAGGAAGCGCCAAAATACCCGATTATGTTCAGATACGTGATGATAATTTTACATTAATAGCATATTTTAGAGCTGAAAATGCCATTAGTTCGCTTAACAAATTTGAGTTTTCGGATAACGGCAGCAGTATAAAAAAAATAATAAACGAAATTCCTTACGGGAAAATATATAAAATTAATTTTTAAATATTTTTATAAAAACACTTTTATCAGATGGCAGAAGAATCTATAATAGAAATAAATAACGCGAGCGTTTATCAGAAGAACAATCTTATACTTTCGAACATAAATGTAAAAATCAACAAAGGGGAATTTGTTTATTTGATAGGAAAAACAGGAATGGGAAAGAGTAGCTTGCTAAAAGTGTTATATGCCGATTTACCTTTGATAACAGGCGATTTAAAAGTTGCCGGCTATGATTTAAAAGATATTAAAAACAAAGAAATCCCATTTCTCCGTCGAAAGATTGGAATTGTATTTCAGGATTTTCAATTACTTATTGACAGGAGCGTAAATGACAACCTTTTATTTGTTCTTAAAGCAACAGGATGGAAAGACCCGGAAGCTATCAGGCTTTGTATTCAGGAAGTATTGGACAAAGTAGGCGTTGGAGCCAAAGGATTAAAAATGCCGCACCAGCTATCGGGTGGCGAGCAGCAAAGAGTTGTTATTGCAAGAGCTTTATTAAATGACCCCGATATTATACTTGCCGACGAACCAACAGGTAATCTCGATCCTGAAACTTCGGAAGGTATTATGCAATTATTGTTTGATATAAGCAAATCGGGGAGGGCTGTGCTAATGGCAACGCACGATTATTCACTTTTTGAAAAATTTCCATCAAGAACTTTAAAATGCGAAAATGGTAGTGTGATTGAATTAAAGAACCATTATTTTCACGAAAACAGCATTTCTATCAATTGATTTATGTTGTAATTGTTTGAATAAATGCTGTCGTTTAATGCGCGTTTTCTTTTTGAAATGTCGTGCGATCCAAAAGGTATTTTCATCATTTCCTTAACAGCTTCTTTCATTTCAATAGCGCTGGGTTTAATGATACACAATTTTTCGAGACCCGTATCTTCTACCATTGGCGCATTTACAATACAGTGCCTTCCGGTATATAACGCGGCAAGAAGTTTTAACTTTATACCGGTTGCCTGAAATGTTGGTAAAACATTTATTTGCGCATCTTTGATCAATTTATAAATTTCTATAGTAGAGATATCTGTTTTTAGCGTGATATTGCTATGTTTCGCAACTGCATCGCGAAGCTCTTTAGATGGTTTGTTCCCTGCAATTATAAGAGGGATATCGAGATCGTTAAAAACTTCTTCAACCAGATATAGCGCCGCTTCGTTATTTTCTCCAACAGCAAGGCTGCCATGGTAAAGAGCATAATTTCCGAGACCTTCTTTAATATCAATTTCTTCATTTGGATGAAAAGCAGAAACAACTTTAACTTTTGTTTTTTTATACTTTTTAGTAAAATAATCCCCGTCATGTATTGAAATGGCAGCTATACCACTCGAGCTTTCCAATATTTTTTCGTAACGTCTTAACTTTTGAGCTTCGTTATAAAAATAATATTTTTTAAAAATTTCTTTTTCTACTTTAGCCAAATTCTGATAATAATAATGCTCAATATTATGGGTACGTACAATCATCTTTCTTCTCTTTACCTTTTTGTCGTCCAGATAAAAACAAGTGTGTAATCCTTCAAATAGTATGGGATTGTTGTTTTTGCAAAGGTTTTTAATCAAATCTTCCGAATTACGGGTAACAACAATGTACGGACGACGTCTGAATAAATTTGTCTTTGTAATTTTCCGTTGATAATAAGTTACTTTTTCGCACAAAGCTTCAAGCTCGGGGGAGGGTTTTCGCCCATATTCGAAGCAATGCAGATTTACTTTTATTCCGGCTCTTTTAAAAGCCTTTATTTTGTAAAACACATCAATTACACCCCCGTAATTTGGAGGATAAGGAATGTCGAATGCTACAATTTCGACTTCATTTTTTGCTGCACTAAATATATTTCTTGAAAACATCAATCAATTTATTTTCTTCGTTCGTCCAATTTAAGCTTTGAGATGCAATAATACAATTTTCTTTTAGAATCTTCAAATTTACTTTATCAACAATTAAATTATTTAGTTTTTCCGCAATGTGCTCAGGATTATGATTTTCAATAATATAGCCAATATTATATTTGTGAATAATTTTTTCCACCTCAACTAGCGGAGAGGCTAAAACAGGTACTCCAGCATGTATATAATCAAACAACTTATTAGGTAAACTGAAACGGTAATTAATATTGGTGTCTTTGTCCAATGTTAAACCTATATCCGCATGGGCAGTATATTGAAAAAGCTTTTCCATCGGCTGTTTTGGAATAAATTTAATTTTTTGTTCAAGATTTTTTTTAACTGTAATTTCTTTTAAAATATCTATCACATCTCCATCACCTACAATATACATTATTGCATTTTCAACAAACTGCATTGCCAAAACCGCTTCTTCTGCGCCTCTGTCAATATTAATACCCGCGCCCTGCAGCAAAATAATAAACTTACTTTCATCAATTCCCAATTCTTTTTTTGATCTGGTTTCCTTGTGTTTTTGCAATGCGGGAATATTTCTTACAACACTCAATTCTTTCCCATACTCAGTTTTGTATAAATTGGCAATGGAATCATTTACTGTAATAATATCCGTGAGTTTAGGGAAAATCCAATGTTCAATTTTTTTCCAGAAAGTTCTTACAAATTTTCTTTTTTCAAGTTCGGGAACTCCGGTAAAATATTCATGGCTGTCATAAACGAGATTATTTTTTTTTATTTTTTTTATCAGGTAATTAGGTAATAAAGTGTCGAGATCATTTGCTACAAGCAGGTTGCACTTGCGAAGCAGAAGAAATAAAAATAAACGAAAATTATATTCTGCATAAAACAAAAATCCTTTTTCGAAAAACAAGAACATACGTTTTGTATCATATTCGCGTGCTTCGAGGGGAAGGCTTTTTCGGCGTTTTCTTCCTACAAGAAGTACTTCAAACCCGAGTTTTACTAATGTCGTGCATGTTCTGTCAACACGACGGTCGGTACTCAGATCGTTAGTTACGGATATAATTACTTTTTTCATTTATTGCAAACGATTTAGTCCTGCTTTGGCTTTTTGATTAATACTGTTTTTGTATTCAGTATTTTTCATCGAACTGCATAGTTCGTAATAATATTTTGCTTTTTCTTTGTTTCCATTATTTTCGTAAATGTAACCAAGGTGAAGAGCTGAATTTGCAGCAAAATAATATATTGATGATGAACCATTCTTAATTGTTAATTCATAAAACGGGATAGCTTTGGCGCTTAAACCCCATTCATGATAAATTCGCCCTAAACGGTAAGAATATTCAAGGAAATCTTTTGGAGAAACACAAAATTCACTTGGTTTTTTTTCTGAAAGAATATTAAGCGCTTTTTGAAAATAGCCTCCATCACAAAGTAATCGGGCTTTCAACAGAATAATATTGGGAATAGTATTGCTCTTTGCCTCTGTTAAAGCCTGACCGTCTTCATCTACTAATGTACTGCCTAATGTTAATACATTGTTCATTTTTTCTTTGTACTTGGCGGTGTTATTATTAATCAAGTAATACCATGCAAGTTTTTGGTATGCCGATTTAATATAGTTCTGTCCTTTAAAATTTAAAATAAAACTGTAAAAATATTTGTAAGCATCACTGTCTAATCTGTTTAATTTTGCGATGCCTGTTTGATAATCCAAATAATGAAATGGATAATATTCTTTATCGGTAGGGCGAGCTAAAAGTATTTTTATAGCCTTATCATTTGCAAATGTTTTTAAAGCGATGTTTGAGCAGGCATAGCATAATAAAGGATTGTTTTGTATTAATTCCGAATACTCAGGTTTTTCGAGATATTTACTAAGTTTTAATGCTCCTTCTTTATTGCTTTGCGCGTTCAGTTCAATAAAAGATAAGTAAAAAATACATTCTGTTTTTAAATATTCGTATTCAGGATCTATTGTTGCCGTAAGAAGCAACGAAGATAGCTCGTTAATGCCTTGATTTACAGAGCCGTTCATTCCAATTAATTTTGACACCCATTTATAATCATCGGGAATTGTACCAATCATTGAATGTAGCAAGCCAAGACCTTTTCTGTTGGGAATAAATTTGGGATATGCTTTTTCGTTTTTTTCTAATAATTTGTATGCCGAATTTATTTCACTAGCCGCGGTAATATATTCTTTAAATTTTAAACGTGCAAAAGCCCATTGTAAATTAATTTCGGCAATGCAATAATTATAATAAGGAGACTCGTTTTCCTCATCTTCTATTTTGTTAATTCTTATATCTTTATTTGATTTAAGTTTATTGAAAAGGCTAATATCTTCTGAAATAAATATTTTTAGAAAGTCAATATAATTATCCAGATAAAGTGGTATCAGATTGGATGGATGTGTCGTTTTTTCATTTTCAATAAGTTTTTTTCCTTCATCAAAACGCAGATTAATAATTTTTTCGTAAGCAGTTTTGCAATTCGTGTTAAAATCGAATGAAGCAAAAGATACAGAATATAAAAAACCGGTTAAAAATATTAGTAATGATAGTTTTTTCATATTATTTATAAAAAAAGAGGAGAAGTTTTAAATATTCTCCTCCTCTTTAAAACATAAATTTTTGTATTTTCAGGAAATAGAAATTGCAGGGTCAACCAAAATACGACCACAGTATTCACATACAATAATTTTTTTATGAATCCTGATTTCTAATTGACGCTGAGGTGGTATTTTGTTAAAGCAACCGCCACAGGAGTCTCTTTCAACAAAAACAACTGCTAAACCATTTCTTGCATTTTTTCTAATCTTTTTATAAGCAATAAGCAATCTTTCTTCGATTATTTTTTGATTTTCTAAAGATTTATTATGTAAAACACTTTCGTCTTTTTCAGTTTCCTCAATAATATCAGTTAACTCCGATTTTTTAATTTCAGCATCATGGAACTTTTCATTGTAAAGCGCTTGCGATTTTTCTATGATTTCTTTTTTAGAATCAAGAGTTATCTTATATTCTTTTATTCTTTTTTCGCAAAGTTGTATCTCGAGATTTTGAAATTCTATTTCTTTTGAAAGAGAGTCATATTCTCTGTTATTTCTAACATTGGATTGTTGCGCATCATATTTTTTAATCAAAACCTGACACTGCTTAATTGCATTCTTTTTTTCGGTTATGGCTTCTTCTAAAGTATTTACTTCGTTTGCATAATTTTCAATTCTTGTTTGAATACCGGCTATTTCATCTTCAAGATCTTGAATTTCAAGAGGAAGCTCTCCTCTTATAATACGAATTTTATCAATCTGAGAGTCTATTGATTGTAAGTTAATTAATGCTTTTAATTTTCTTTCAATTGCAGTTTCCCCTTTATCTTCCTTTTTTTCGATCTTTTCAATCTTTTCTTCTTTAGCTTCAGCATATATTTTTTTATCAGTTGTTTTGCCGGCAACTATTTTTTCATCAATTGCACTTGATTTTTTCTTTTTATCAGTTTTTAGTAATTTCTCTTTCACGGGTTTGATTTTTATTTCTTTAACAGGTTTTAATTTTATTTCTTTAACAGATATAGGTTTTATATATTTTTCTTTTAATGATTTAACATTTTTCGCTTTAACAAGTTTGTTTTTCTTCTCTTTTATGGGTTTAATATTTTTTTCTTTTACAGGTTTTATGTTTTTCCCTTTTACAGGTTTATTATTTTTTTCTTTTATAGGTTTTAATTTTTTCTCAACTATTGGTTTACTCTTTTTAACAGAATCCTTCACTTTGGAAGATTTTGAAGAGGTAACAACTTTTTTACTTTTGTCAATTTTAGATATTATTTTATCTTTTGATTTTTTAGTAACTTTAGCCATATATGATGTATTTAATTGATTATAAATAACAAATAGGGTTCGTGTTAACTTTTGAAATTTGAACTGCAAATGTAGAAATTTTTTTATTAAGTATTTTAATTAATATTTCTTTGGCAAATTGTTCACTTTCGAAATGACCAATATCTGCAATAACCATTTTATCGTTGGCTTCAAAAAAATTATGATATTTTAAATCGGAAGTAAGAAATATATCAGCGCCTGCTGCTATTGCATCATTTATCAAAAAGCTACCTGCCCCACCACAAATTGCTACTTTTTTTACAGTATGTTTATTTGTAATTTTTGTATGTCTTATAGCGCCTATTTTTAAAATGTTTTTCAATTCAATAAGAAAATCCTTTGTATTTTTCTGTTTTTCAAATTCGCCGACTAAACCTGATCCTGCCTTTTTGTATTCATTTTCAATTGAGTATATATCGTAAGCTACTTCTTCATAAGGATGTGATTCAAACAGAGCAGATAAAAGTTTTTTTTCGAGAAAAACAGGGTAAACAGTTTCAATTTTTACTTCATTTTCAAAATGAAGCTTATTTATTTTGCCTACATAAGGTTTTGAATTTTCCAATGCCTTGAAAGTGCCGGAACCTGCTGTGTTGAAACTACAGCAATCGTAATTGCCAATATGTCCTGCGCCTGCTTCAAATAATGCATTTCTAACCTTATCGGCTTTGTCGGCAGGACAATATGTTACTAATTTTTTTAATATGTTTTTTTGAGGTTTAAGAATTGTAAAATTTTTCAAACCTATTTTTTGACATAATATTGAATTTACTCCATCCAAAATATTGTCAAGATTGGTATGCGCCGCGTAAATAGCAATATTATTATTTATTGCTTTAATAATACATTTTCCTGTTAAATCGGATTTTGAAATTTTTTTAATCCCTCCAAAAATAAGAGGATGATGAGAAATTATCAAATCATATTTACCTTTAATGGCTTCATTAACAACTTCTTCCGTTACGTCAATACAAATGAGAGCTTTAGAAACAACATCTTCAGGGTCGCCTATAATAAGTCCCGAATTATCATATAATTCCTGCAATCTAAGAGGCGCAAAATTTTCAATGCAGCTTATTATTTCTTTTATTTTCATTTGAATTTATTTTGCTTCAAAAAAATTAGATTTTTTTTGTGGCTCTGTCCCTTGTCCCTTTTACATTTTCCCTTATGCCTTATTTTTTCAATTTTCTCAGCAACTCGGTAGCATACACGAAATTGTTAATTTCTTTATTATCTGTATTGAGAATATCTTTTTTATTGCCTTCCCACCAAAGCTTTCCTTCATAAACAAAAGCTATTTTATCGCCAATCTCAATTACCGAATTCATATCATGAGTATTGATAACCGTGGTAATTTGAAATTCGGTTGTAATTTCGCTGATCAGTTTATCAATAACGATAGATGTTTTAGGGTCAAGCCCTGAATTTGGTTCATCGCAAAAAAGATATTTAGGCTTCATGGATATAGCGCGGGCAATAGCAACACGCTTCCTCATACCTCCACTTAATTCGGAAGGTAACAAATTATTAGCATTTTCAATATTCACTCTGTTCAGGCATACGTTAACCCTGTCTTTCTTTTCTTCTTTACTCATTTTGGTAAACATATTCAAGGGGAACATTACATTTTCTTCAACAGTCATTGAATCAAACAATGCAGAGCCTTGAAAAAGCATACCTATTTCTTTTCTGATATTTTTTTTCTCTAAAAGCGACATTTCAGAAAAATTGCGATTATCGTAATACACTTGTCCTTCATCCACTTCGATTAAACCGACAAGGCATTTCATCAATACGGTTTTGCCCGATCCGCTCTGACCGATAATAAGATTCGTTTTCCCTTTCTCAAAACGGACAGAGATATTTTGCAGTACTTTTTTATCGCCAAAATATTTATATATGTTTCTTGCCTCAATCATTATAGCAATAGTTGTGTTAATATCAGATTTGTCAATAAAATTAAAATGCTGCTGTAAACAACAGCTAATGTACTGGAACGACCAACTTCTAAAGCTCCTCCGCGTGTATAATACCCATGATAACCGGAAATAGAAGTAATGATGAAAGCAAAAACAGAAGTCTTAATTAATGCGTAAAAAACCGGGTATGAATCAAAAAACGATTGCAATCCGAAAATATAAACATTTGAAGTAACAGCTCCTGTAAATACTGCAACGATCCAGCCACCGAACATTCCTAAAAACATACTGGCAATAATCAAAAAAGGATTTAACAAAACACAGGCTATTATTTTGGGAAGAATAAGATAATTAGCAGAATTAATTCCCATAATTTCTAATGCGTCAATTTGTTCTGTAACACGCATTGTTCCTATTTCGGAAGAAATGCGCGACCCTACTTTCCCCGCAAGAATCAAACTTACAATTGTAGGACAAAATTCCAATATCAGGGATTGCCTGGTTGTAAAACCTATAGTGTAAAGAGGAACCAAAGGTGTTGATATACTATACGCTGTTTGAATTACAAGAACGGCTCCCATAAAAATAGAAATAATTGCAACAATGCCAAGTGAGCCTAAGCAAAGGTTATCCATTTCAATAAAAGTTTGTTTTCTGAAAACCGACCATCTGTCAGGTTTTGAGAACACCCTTTTCATTAATAGTGAATATTTTCCAATATCATAAAAGATTTTGAAAAGTAAATCCGCATCTTCCGGTTTATCTGTCTTATAAGTTCTGAAAAACAATTTTTTATTACTTTTGAGGTTATTTACAAAAAGCAAATTTACTATGTTTCGATTTAAAAAAAATATTATTTTACTTTTTATATTCATTTTTAGCTTATTTTTCTCAGGATGTTTCATTTTCAGGCATAAAAAAAAATGCGATTGCCCCACTTTCAGCAAGGCGAAATCATATAAAAATAATGAGTGCCTAAAGTTTGAAGTGCCTAAAGTGCCTAAAGTTTAGATTCTTATTTTTTATAACCTAAATAAAGCTTATCAGACTATTAAATGGAAAAAAAAATAAAAATTCCAGAAAAATATCTTCCTTTTGGTGCATTTCCAATAATTTCTGTTTTACTTGAAACAGTTGACTTAAACATAAAAATTGCGGGAAGCAGATCTTCAAAATATGGCGACTTTAACCCTTGTTTACATAAAAAACAAGCTCCTACTATTTCTATTAATAACAATTTGAATCCTTATTCATTTCTTATCACATTTCTTCATGAATTTGCTCATTATCTTGTATGGAAAGAAAAACATTTTTATGCAAAACCGCATGGAAAAACATGGAAAAAACATTTTAGTTCGTTAATGCAAACAACCATGGATAAAGGAATTTTTCCCGATACTATATTAAAAGCATTAGAAAAACATATTATTAATCCACGTGCTTCAAGTTGCATTGATACCGGCTTATTCAAAGTGCTGGCAAATTTTGATAAAGAAAAATCGGGTGTTTTTATTGACGATATTTCGGATGGATTATTATTCCAATCTTCTAATGGACAATATTTTAGAAGAGAAAAAAAGATACGCAAAAGAATATTGTGTGTCTGCTTAAAAAACAAAAAAAAATACTTATTTAGCCCTATTCATAAAGTGTTTCCTGTAGAAAATCAACAATATATTTAGTCAGTAACGGGATAAATTGTCGCATTTTATGAATACAAAAAGGTATAGAGTTATAAGGTATAAAGGCATAAGGAAGAGCAGGTTATGCCATATACCCTTATACCCTTTACCTGAAACCCAAATGTAATAATTTACCCCATGCAAAGTATAATGTTGACTATTTTTTATATTTTTGCATTATTATTAAATATAACTGTAATGAATAAAAATAACTATTGTGTTATTATGGCGGGAGGAATCGGCACAAGGTTCTGGCCTATAAGTCGTACATCTCATCCTAAACAATTTATTGATATTTTAGGAACAGGTCAAACATTAATACAGCAAACCTACAATCGTTTTGTTCGTGTGTGTAAGAAAGAAAATATCTTTATTGTAACAAACGAAATTTATAAAAAGCTTGTTTTAGAACAACTTCCCGGAATTAGTGAAGAGCAAATTATTTGTGAACCCACCCGAAGGAATACTGCTCCATGCATTGCTTACTCTTGTTATAAAATTTATACGAAAAATAAGGATGCAAACATTGTTGTTTCTCCTTCCGATCATATAATTCTTAAAGAAGATGAATTTATTGAAGTTATTCACTCCGCTTTAAAAGCTACATCCGAGAATGATTGGTTACTTACTCTGGGTATAAAACCAAGTCGCCCCGACACCGGTTATGGTTACATTCAATTTAATAAAGATATTGTTTGCCCGATAGAAAAAAGGATAAAAAAAGTAAAAACTTTTACAGAAAAACCTATTCTTGAAATGGCAAAATCATTTCTTAAAAGCGGTGATTTTTTGTGGAATTCAGGAATCTTTATTTGGAAAGCAAAAAATATTATTGATGCTTTTGAAAAATATTTACCTGAAATAGATACCATTTTTAAAGAAGGAGAAAAAATATATAATACAACTAAAGAAAAGAAATTTATTAAGGATGCTTATGCCGTTTGTCGTAGCATTTCCATTGATTATGGCATAATGGAAAAAGCCGATAATGTGTATGTGCTTCAGTCCGATTTTGGTTGGTCCGACCTTGGAACTTGGGGTTCGCTTTACGAAACCCGCGCAAAAAATAATGAAGGAAATGCAATTATAGGGAAAAATGCAATGGTTTATAATTCAAATAATTGCATAGTAAATTTACCTAATAACAAACTTGCAATTATTCAAGGACTTAAAGATTATATTGTTGTGGAATCGGACAATATTCTTTTAATATGCAAAATGTCGGACGAACAACATATACGACAGTTTGTTAACGATGTGAAAATTGAAAAAGGTGAGCAATATGTTTAATCTTACATGAACAATAAAAAAGGCGGACATTGTCCGCCTTTTTTATTGTTTGGCTACAAACAATTTACACTATTGGTATTATGCTGCTACGGCTTCAATCATTTCGAAGGATGTAGCTACCACTTCTACTATTGTTCTTTTAATGCCCTGTTTATCGGTATAGCTGCGGCTTACAAGTTTACCGGCTATTTGTACACGCGATCCTTTTTTAATGCTTTCAATCGCTTTATCGGCAGTTTTATTCCATACACTTACATGATGCCATGTGGTAACATCTTCCCAGTCGCCTTTTTTGTTTTTATAACTTTCGTGCGTGGCAATAGTAAAGTTTGCCAATTTACTTCCGTTACTTAATTCTTTTACTTCGGGCGCTATACCCACGTAACCTGCTAATTCTACTTTGTTTGTTGTTTTCATAATTTTGATTTTTGTTGTTTATTGATTGATTTTTGTTGTTTAAATTATTTTATAAGTTAACAAGTTGACAAGGCAAAAGGCATAAGGGAGACTAATTATTTTTGAAAATGTATTCCAGCTTGTAACTTGTGCCTTATGCCTTGTACCTATTTTCTACGCTGCCATTAAGGGTTCAAACGATTTTGCGAAAATTTCAATAATATTTCTTTTGATTCCGCTTTTATCGGTAAACTCACGATTTACCAGCTTACCGGTGAGTGTAACACGTGTACCTTTTTTAAGCATTTCACCTGCTTTATCAGCCGCTTTGTTCCAAAGGGTAATACGATGCCATGTTGTGTTTTTTACCCACTCGCCTGTTTTACTTTTATAAGTTTCATCCGTTGCAAGTGTAAGGTGAGCTACTTTGCTACCATTGCTTAATGTTTTTACTTCAGGAGCAATTCCTACGAATCCGTTCAATTCTACTTTGTTTGTTGTTTTCATAATTTTGATTTTTGTTGTTAGTAAATTTGATTATTGATGTTTTGACGGAGCAAAGTAACAAACTCTCCCAACCCTCATTCGGTTTTTACACATTTAGTTTCGTTTAATATCCGTTTGTAACCGTTTGCTGTCGGATAAATAATAGCATAAAGCTTTGATTATAAGGAATTATTTTACATCTTTGCTAAAGAGAATAATTGGGGGATTTATAATAAAATAATGTTATAGGAAGATAAGATTTATAAGCCAATATCCTCTGATGTTTCGTCCTGAAAACTCTCCGAATTGAAAAAAATGCAAAAATAAATTTGAATTAGGTAAATAATAATATACCTTTGTGGAATAAATTTAGCTTAGCGAGAATAGATGAAATGTTCTGAATTATACAGACTTCTTATAAGCGACGGATGGTATCCCGTGACTCAAAAAGGTTCACATGTGAAAATGAAGCATAAAACAAAATCGGGAACTATAATATTTCCAAATCATGGCAGCCAGGAATTGGGAAAAGGACTCGAACACAAGATAAAGAAAGACGCAGGGATAAAATAATTTTAAAAACTTAGGATATGAAAACGACCAATAACAAAAAAAAGATTATAATAGTAGTCGAAATGACAGGAACAGGATTCTCTGCATATGCTAGAGACTATGCTATTTGTACGACAGGACGGACAATTCCTGAGCTTATAGATAATGTTTTAGAATCAACTACATTGTACTTCGAAGACACAAAGGAAAAAATAACTATAGACAATTTGAGTTTGGAAATAGATTTTAAACAGTTTTTTCAATACTACAAAGTACTTAATGCTAAGTATCTTGGTCAAAAGATAGGTATGAATCCAACGTTGATTTCTCAATACGTTCACGGCAGGAAGAAACCTTCGGGGCAACAGACCAACAAGATATTAGACGGGATACATCAAATAGGGAGAGAATTGACAGAGTTAAATTTAATACATCGTATTTAACGGATACAGGATATTGTCTTAACCCCCTAAATAGCTGGACACAAAATTAATTTTAATTTTGTAACAGTAAATTTAGGAAACATGACAAAAACAAAAAGAAAATTTACCCCAGAAGAACG
>JAAXXA010000005.1:0-2954 GCA_013334735.1 Bacteroidota bacterium | reverse complement strand
GAGAATTGACAGAGTTAAATTTAATACATCGTATTTAACGGATACAGGATATAACTGCAAGCTTATTTAATGCCGATTTTAGTGGGTTAGTGAAGTACATCAAAATAATATATTTTTTTAGCGTATGACAATACCCGTGCTTTTTAATTCCGCACTAAATAAGCTTGCAGTCGTTATAAAAAATTTAGACAATTTTAACGACACGCAAACTAACAATAAAAAAATATTATGAAAGAAAACCATTCAGATTTTATTTTATTCAAAACCGAAGATGAAAAAATTTCTGTGGATGTTCGTTTTGAAGATGAAACAGTATGGTTGACGCAAGACCAAATGGCTTTGCTTTTTGGTAAAGCTAAATCTACAATTAACGAGCATATACAAAATGTTTTTACCGAAGGAGAGCTTGATGAGACTGTATGTTTACAGAAATTCGGAATTTCCGAATTTCAGCAGAAAGCACCAAATTATTATAATTTAGACGTTATAATTTCTGTAGGATATAGAGTGAAATCCTTGCGTGGAACTCAGTTTCGACAATGGGCAACTAAACGACTTAACGAGTATATTCGGAAAGGTTTTGCAATGGATGATGAACGTTTGAAAAATTTAGGCGGTGGTGGCTATTGGAAAGAATTATTGCAACGCATACGCGACATTAGAGCATCAGAAAAAGTATTTTACCGTCAGGTGTTAGATCTTTATTCCACAAGCATTGATTACGATCCAAAAGCTGAAGTTTCCATCGCATTTTTCAAGAAAGTACAAAACAAAATTCATTATGCCATACACGGACAAACTGCAGCTGAAGTAATTTTTAACCGTGCCGATGCTGAAAAAGAATTTATGGGTTTGATGTCTTTCCTGGGTAATCGTCCGTATTTGAAAGATGTTGTTATTGCAAAAAATTATTTAAATGAAAATGAACTTCGTTCACTTGGACAAATAGTTTCAGGATATTTGGATTTTGCCGAACGTCAAGTTGAACGTGAACAGACAATGACAATGAAAGATTGGGCTGAACATTTGGATAGAATTTTAACAATGAGCGGTGAAAATTTGTTAGTCGGAGCCGGTTCAATCAGCCACGAAAAAGCAATAGAAAAAGCAACTACAGAGTATAAAAAATATCAACAAAAAACATTAAGCGAAGCAGAAAAAAACTATTTGGAGAGTTTGAAAGTATTAGAGAAAAAAGCCAAACAGAAAAAGTAAAGCCAACGCTAAAGAAAAAATGTTTTTAATAAATTTCCCGACTCTTTAAGAAAATAAAAGACGCAGCCACACAAGACGACACAGAAAGATAAGGAAGTAAAATGATAATAACACTGAACCTCAATTTTGACAATGGTTTACGAAAACAGACGAAAGAACACCATTCGGTAATCAGTCATTGAATTGCCCACAACAACATCCCCTACAATCTCAAATACATTAATAAATTAATAAAATGAAAAAGGAATTATCAATAAAACAATGTGAAGAGCTACTTAAAACATTAAAAGTACGTTTTGAGAAAAACATGAATCGTCATAAAGGTATTGAGTGGGCAAAAGTAAAAGCTAGGCTCGAAGCTAATACTGAAAAGATATGGTCGCTCAATGAAATGGAAAAAACAGGTGGTGAACCGGATGTTTTTGGTTATGATAAAAAAACAAGTGAATATGTTTTTTATGATTTTTCAGCAGAGAGCCCAATAGGTCGTAGAAGTTTTTGTTACGATCACGAAGCGCTTGAGTCAAGGAAGGAGAACAAACCAAAAAATAGCGCTATTAATATGGCTACCTTTATGGGCATTGAAATTTTAACTGAAGAACTGTATCGGGAATTTCAAAAACTTGGGAACTTCGATTTAAAAACGTCGAGCTGGGTTAAAACACCAAACGGTATCAGAAAACTTGGAGGAGCAATCTTTTGTGATAGACGCTACGACATTGTATTTGTATATCATAATGGCGCCGAATCTTATTACGCTAACCGAGGATTTAGAGGCTCATTAAAAATTTAATTTTTCGACTTTGAATCAGTCGGTACAGACGCACAAATTAAGCATTCTTAAAATTAATTAACTTTATGTCGTGTGACAGGAACGGTGCTAATAATCCCGCCCGCATAGCAAGCGGCAAATCGTTAGCATTAATTGTTAAATAGCACAGCTAATAGCAAATTTAGATTAAATTTAGTAACTTTGGACAAAAAATTATAGAGTCGCAGAATAGATGAAATATATCTTATGAGTAATGCTAAAATATCCATACGCTTTTTTGACGACCGCGAAGTTCGGGCCATTTGGGACGAGCAAAACGCTAAGTGGTGGTTTAGTGTGTTAGATATAGTAGCTTTGTTAACTGACCAAGACGACTACACCAAAACTCGCAACTATTGGAAATACTTTAAAGCCAAGTTGAAGAAAGAAAACAGTGAGTTGGTTAGTGCCACTACCCAACTGAAACTTTTAGCAAGTGATGGCAAACGGTATTTAACCGACATGCTTGATTACAACGGCATTATTGCCTTGGGCAAAGAATTTCCGGGCAAAAAGGCAAACCGTTTTATTGACTGGTTAACATTCAGTGATGAAAGCATAGATGGTAAAAGTAAAACAAAAGCCTATGCCTTGTTTGAAAGTTCTTTCATCAACAGTATTGAAGTTGGCACAGTTAAAGGTTTGCAACAAATACACGCTTACCTGTTTGGCGGCTTGTATGATTTTGCGGGACAAATCCGGCAGAAAAACATTTCAAAAGGCGGTTTTCAATTTGCCGTATCACGCTTTTTGGGTAAAACATTAAAGCAAATAGAATCAATCCCCGAAACTACATTTGAGGAAATAGTAAACAAATATGTAGAAATGAACATTGCACACCCTTTTATGGAAGGTAATGGCAGAAGCACCAGAATATGGTTGGATTTGATACTAAAAAAACACCTCAAAAAATGCGTTCATGTAATCT
>JAAXXA010000315.1 GCA_013334735.1 Bacteroidota bacterium | reverse complement strand
AAAACTGATAAAACAACACAGCCACCAGAACAACGTCAATAACATCTAAAGGGCGGATTTTAATAAAGCAGGTAATAATTAAAGGTAGCATAATATTAGTAGAAAGTTGTAAAGTTAGTATTCGGTAATCGGTAATCGGTATTCGGTATTCGGTATTCGGTACTTCGAGAATCTCAGTGTCCGAATCGATAATTGGTAATCAGAATAAAATACTATAGCTTACAAAATTTGGAATTATCTTTATCTGAAAACTATATATTTACAAATTCAAATTCAGGGGCAAATATATTAAATAAAATATAATCAAAATTGTCAATTTCTAAAAGCAAATTTAATATTAACAACTTCGGGTTTGTTTCCTATCCTTATCGGTGGTCCCCAAGTGCCAAAGCCGGTTGAAACATAAAAATGCGTATTGTCAATTTGCTTATATCCCGTGCTTAGGTCAAAAATAGCTTTTGTTAAATAATTTAAAGGCCATATTTGTCCGTTATGTGTATGACCTGATATTTGGAGATCCACGCCATTTTCAATAGCCTTTGAAATTTTGAAAGGTTGATGATCAAGGAGTATGATAGGATATTCAGGATTAGTTTCTTTTAAAAGCTCCGCCAATTCCTTTCTTTTATTTTTAGTAAATAGGCCTATATCTTTATCAAACCTTCCGGCTAAATAAAAAGCATCGGCAATTTTTATTACTTCATCCTGTAACACCTTTATCCCAAGCGATTCAAGATATTTTACAGAACTAATTTTCCCTCCGATAAATTCATGATTTCCCGTAACAGCATAAACACCTAAAGGCGCATTTATTGTTTTAAGTGGTTCACCCAAATTAAATTTAATTACCGGTTTCAAATCTTCGTCAATTATATCACCCACAAACAAAACAATATCGGGTTTTTGTTTTTTAATAATTTTCACTAACCTATTAACCATCTGGTGTTTTACCAGCAAACCTATATGAATATCTGAAACAGCAACTATATTTATTTCTTTAATTCCTTTTACCTTTTTTGAGATATTAATTCTTATACGTTTTAAAATAGGTTTTCGTGCCTTTAAAAATCCAAAAATCATTAAAAGTGCTACAAATAAAAAGGAAGCAGCTCCAATCAATTGGTCATAAATACTATGAGCTAAAAATTTATCAATTGGAATAACTTCAAAAAAATTATTTATTAAATTTAAAATATCAAGGAGTACAATTATCAGAAAAAAGTAGAACATAGCTCCTATCCAAAATGATCCAACCCAAGTTAAAATTTCCGAAATTTTATCAAAAGAATATTTTTGTAAAAAACGACTTAGTATATATGCCGCAAATAAAAAGGAAAATACAACTATGTAAATTATTTTCACAATATCATTGTCAGGTAATGCGTGCAGTCCATGAATGAATATATAATAGTTTACTATTGAGTAAATGGAAAGTACAATAAAAATGAATATTATAAAGGTTTTTTTATTCAATTTGGATTAATTATTTTTAAGTTTAACAAGTTCTTCGCTTACATTCCAAAGTTTTTGTTGCAGATCAACATTGTATGAGCATTTATTAGATTTAATTTCTTTTTTATCTTTAAAATATTTTCCTGTTATACCTTCAGCTTCCGGTGAAGTAACTAACCAGATAATTGTTTCAGCTCCTTTTTCTGCATTACGCAATAATCCATTAAGTTTTGTAAAAATAATTCCCCAAAATCCGGTAAGTTCTCTGCCAAAATTTGTTCTCACTATTCCAGGGTAAATGCAATTTGCTGTAACATTAGTACCCTTCAATCTTTTTGCAAGTTCATAAGTAAAAATAATATTTGCAAGTTTTGAATTAGCATAAGCTCTCCAAAAGCTGTATTTTTTTTTAAAATGAAGATCATCAAAATTTATTTTCCCGCCCATTGCCGCTTCTGAAGCCACACTAACAATTCTTGCTTTAGGAGAGGCTTTAAGTGAATCGAGTAAAAGTTTAGTAAGTAGAAAATAAGCAAGATGGTTTAAAGCAAAAGTAGCCTCATATCCATCAACGGTAAGTATTTTATTTTTATTAACGACACCTGCATTATTAACCAAGACATCAATTACAGGAAAATTATTTTTAATTTCATCAGCAATATTATAAATATCTGCTAATGAAGATAAATCTGCAATAAAAAGTTTGATATTGTTATTCCCAGTTTTATCTTTTATAAGTTGAATGGTTTTTTCACCTTTTGATTTGTTCCTGCATACCAAACCAAGAGTGGCACCCATTGCTGCAAGAGATGTAGCTGTTGCCAGACCGATTCCAGATGTAAAACCGGTGATGATACCTATTTTATTTTTCATAAAAATCTATTTTGAATTAATTCGCCGAGGCGAACGAATTACAGGGCACGTAATTGTTAATTCGTAATTCGTAATTTGTAATTGTTTAATACAAATATTATTTAACATGCTTCAATGCTTCTTCTGTTGCATCAATCAAAGCCTGTCCACTAATTTCCTTGCCAACAGCATTTTTCATCCACATCTGAGGTGAAATACTTCCGGATAAAAGCATTCTCTGAATTTCGCTAGCAAAAGGCTTTCCTTCAATATATTTTTCAATCTGAAAATCGATTAAATGCCCAATAGGATATGCTGAAAGATATAACGGGCTATCGATCATGTGAGAATAAATTGCTAGTATAGGTTCGTCTTTAACACCAAAAACATCTGCATAATATTTATTCCAAATTTCTTTTGAAATAGTGATCACAGCTTCTTTAAGCTCATCAGCCGTTGCGTTTGGATGCTCATACATCCATTTCCATACATTCATATCTAAAAGAGAAACCCCCATTATTTCATAAGTAGCCCAAAAATTATCAAGGGCAAACATATATTTTTTTAATGAATCTTTATCCTGTATCCCTAAAAGTTCCAAATCCTTTTGCTGGAAAAGAAAAGCAATAGCTTCGGTAAAAGAAGTATTGGGAACGCTTTTGAGCAAATAATAATCTATATCGTACAGTGTGATTGTTTGTTCAACATTATGTCCAAATTCATGTACCGCGATATTGAATCCTTTGTAATCCATACCATCTTTACCAACTTTAGTTCTTAGATGAGCTTTTTCGGTTTTCATATCCGCGCCCCACGCATGACCTGAGCCACGAGCTGCATCAACAGTAATTTTCGAACAAATATAATCAGCCTTTTCTTTAGAGAAACCTAGTTTTACCAGAATATTTGAAAGATCTTTTTCAAAAGAAATTTTGTCTTTATATTTTGTTTTAACAATTTTGGTCAGGCTATCTTCCGAAATAGTACTTCGGGCTTTAAAACCATCGTACCATATATCAAATGGCTGTAATTTCCTTTTCAATCGTTTACTAATAAGTTCTGCAACTTTTTTTACAGTAGGCGATGAAACAAAATTTACAAATAACTGCTCCACGCTTTCCTGAGTCATTTGCATTTCGCCATTAAATTTTCTTTGAATATTTGTTGGAAATAGCGGATTATATTTATCTATTGCAACGGCAGCTTTATAGTTACCAAGCAAATTTTGATATCTTACATTTTTTTCAGGAGTACCCTGCGCCAAATTTTTCAGCTTCTCATTTACTTTTTTATCCTTAGAGGATTGGTAAAGTTTGTTTGTAGAGGGATTCCATAAATAATTTTGTTTATTTATAACTTCTGTTGGGATTTCCTGAGTAATAATTTTTTTCATCACTTCATATATCATCATTTGCTTTGTCAATCCATCTTTTCCTGCATAATTTGATTTTAATTCGTCGCGCAAGCCCCAGTGAGAAATAAGTTTTAAATTTGCCGGAAACGGTGAAACCATTTTATCATTTACAAGGCTCCCCATATAAATATTATATTCCGAAATATAAGTTTCGGAAGCGGTGAGAGCGTCTGCCGATTTCTGCAAAACATCCTGAGGAGTTCTGGAGGTAAAAACATCACCTAATTTAGCATAAGCCCATTCCTGCCTTGTCCATTTTGCACCAAGCGCTTCTTTTTCTTTAAGTGTATAAAAAGGAAAGTTCAATATTACCGTAAATGCAATTTTATTTTGAAAAAAATCATCGCTAAAATGAGCAGATGGTTCGTAACTGCCAAATGCATCATCAACCGATAATAAATCTCCAATATCCAAATGTAGTGGCACTTTTAAATCGAGACTAACTTTATTAAAATGTCCGAATAAAACTTCTAAATTCACGGAAATTCTGTCAAACAATGCTTTTTGTTCAGCGCCGGGTTTTACATAATTATCATAACAAAAATTTTCAAAAACTTTATCATCACCATCTTTATCTGTCCATAAAGCTGCCGCTTGTGTTACACCTTTTTCAATTTTATCTTTA
>JAAXXA010000314.1 GCA_013334735.1 Bacteroidota bacterium | reverse complement strand
CTTTTGAATTGTGTAAAATTAAAAATCGGAAAAGCGAGCTTACAAAGGCAACTCCGTTAATTCATGCGGTTTTTCTGTTCGATGTGTAAAGAATAATTTGTTTATGACTATATGGGTGTAACAAAGTAGATATTGATTCAACAAACGACAAACGATCATTGGAGATCATCCCCTCTGAGTTTGTCTTAATCAGTAAAGTATTGTTTTAAAGATAGAAATAATTAAAAATAAAAATTATGAAAAATCAAAAATCATTAGAATTAAACAAAGTATTAAGAGGTATTACATGTGCCTTGTTCTCTTTCAACTTTATACTTTTAACTTTCAACTCTTTTTCTCAAGGTGTATCAATTAACACTACCGGCAGCGAAGCCGATAATTCGGCAGTACTTGATGTGAGTAGTACTACACAAGGATTACTGGTTCCACGTATGTCCATGTCAGAGCGAAATTCCATTCAGCTCCCTGAAAACAGTTTGCTTATTTACCAAACTGATAATAATCCGGGATTTTATTATAATGCAGGAACATCAGACTCTCCTAATTGGGTTCAGGCAATTGGTCCGGTTGGACCTACAGGTTATACAGGACCTACAGGAGTTGCCGGGACTACAGGATCTACAGGATCTACAGGATCTGCGGGATCTGCGGGAAATACAGGGGCAACCGGTTCTGTATCATCATTAACAAACTCCCACATTTTAGTAGGTAATAGTAGCAATGTACCAACAGATGTGGGGATGAGCGGTGATGTTACTATTTCAAATACAGGAGTAACTACAATTGGAGCCAATAAGGTAACTTATAATAAAATGCAGGCTGTAGGCGCAACAGGCAAACTCCTCGGAAGCTCAAGTACCACAACAGCAGTTCAGGAATTATCAGTAGGTAGCGGACTTGGTTTATCTGGGACAACACTTAGCCTTTCTGTTCCAAGTCAGGCAGCAGGTGATATGATGTATTTCAATGGTACTAATTGGGTAATAGTGCCTGTAGGATTACCGGGTCAATTTTTACAGCTTAATCTTTCAAAAATACCTTCATGGTCAGGTGGCGCTTATGCCAGTCTCACTACAACATCTGCATCCTCAATTACAAGTACTACTGCAACAAGTGGAGGGAATATAACAAGTGATGGAGGAGCAACAGTTACAGCCAGAGGGATATGTTATGCTACTTCAAGTAATCCAACAATAAGCAACAGTATTGTAACAAGTGGTTCGGGTACAGGTGTTTTTACTTCAAGCCTTACAGGATTAACATCAGGTACTACTTATTATATCAGAGCTTATGCTACAAATAGTGTAGGTACCGCGTATGGCAATGAAGTAAGTTTTTCAACACCAATAGTAATAGGACAATCCTATCAAGGTGGTATAGCAGCATATATTTTGCAATCAGGAAATCCCGGATACAATGCAAACGTGCAGCACGGTTTAATTATGGCTACCAGTGACCAAAGTACTGGTACGGCATGGAGTAATGTAACTTCCACTTTAATAGGTACAACAGGAACAGCTATAGGAACAGGACTTGCAAACACAAATGCCATTATAGGACAAAATGGGCATACGGCAAGCGCTGCTTTACTTTGCAAAAATTATAATGGAGGTGGCTATAACGACTGGTATTTACCAAGTATGTCTGAATTAAATGGAATACGCGATAACACGTATCCTACTCTTGCAAACATCAGTCGTTGGACATCTTCAGAATATGACTTAAATAAAGCATATTATCAAGGTGCTATGGGGTATTTTGATCCTTATAACAAATCTTATTCCTTCTATGTTCGTTGTGTCAGGTCTTTTTAAATAAATGTCATATTAAAAAAATAAAAACTATGAAAACAAAAAAAACTTATCCCTCCATCTATGCCGGTTCCCTTGGTTCCCCTGAGCGTAGTCGAAGGGTGCCTTGTGCCTTATGCCTTATTTTTGCTTTTCACTTTTCACTTTTATCTTTTCACTCTTTTTCTCAAGGTGTATCAATCAACACTACCGGTGCCGAAGCACATAATTCGGCAGTACTTGATGTGAGCAGTACAACACAAGGAATGTTAGTTCCCCGCATGACCATGTCGGAGCGAAATTCCATTAATCTTCCTGAAAATAGTTTGCTTATTTATCAAACTGATAATAGCCCCGGATTTTATTATAATGCAGGAACATCAGTCTCTCCTGATTGGGTTCAGGCAATTGGACCGGTTGGACCTACAGGTTATACAGGACCTACAGGAGTTGCCGGGACTACAGGATCTACAGGATCTGCGGGAAATACAGGGGCAACCGGTTCTGTATCATCATTAACAAACTCCCACATTTTAGTAGGTAATAGCAGCAATGTACCAACAGATGTTGGAGTAAGTGGTGATGTAACTATTTCAAATACAGGAGCAACTACAATTGGAGACAATAAAGTAACTTATAGTAAAATGCAGGCTGTAAGTACAACAAGTAAAGTTCTTGGAAGTTCAAGCACTGCAACGGCAGTTCAGGAATTATCAGTAGGTAGCGGACTTGGTTTATCGGGGACAACACTTAGCCTTTCTGTTCCAAGCCAGGCGACCGGCGACATGATGTATTTCAATGGTACTAATTGGGTTAGAATTGTAAAAGGAAATGACGGACAAATTTTAACATTGCAATCAGGAGTGCCTGTATGGGGTGGGGCAACTGCCACAACTTCTGCGGCCACAAATATTGGTTCAACAGGAACGACAGCTACTTTAAATGGTATTGTAAATGCAGGCGGATTGCCTACTACTGTTACCTTTGAATATGGCACAACTACAAGTTATGGCACTACTGTTACAGCCACACAAAGCCCCGTTACAGGGAGTACAAATACTAATGTAAGTGCAGCGATCACCGGATTAACAGCCCGTACAGTTTACCATTTTAGAGTAAAAGCAGTTAACGCTCTAAATTCAACTTATGGTAACGATCTTGTAATATTATGTAACGGAACGGCTTACCAAGGTGGATATGTATTATATATCGATGGTACGGGGCAACACGGTTTAGTTTCTGCCAAAATCGATCAAAATAGCGGCACAACATGGGTTAACAGTGGCTCCAGCCCAAACCCACAAGTAACAACGGTTGCCGGTACAAGTACTAACCATTGTGCCGGTATTAATAGTTCAGATGTTTGTGCAGGTTGTACTGCTACAAGTACTGCCGTTGGAACCGGACTTGCCAATTCAAAAGCTATTGTATCACAATTGAACCATACTTCGAGTGCAGCATGTATATGCAGAACTTATACTAATGCCGATTATGGAACCGGAGTTTATTCCGACTGGTATTTACCTTCATTAAACGAATTAGATTTAACGTATTCAAATTTATACCTCAATGGCAACCCGGGTGCATTTACAGGAAACCCTCTTTGGAGTTCAAGCGAGTACAATAACAGTTCCGCTTGGATAAAATATTACGGTGATGGCAGCCAGGCACACTTCAATAAATCCAGCTCTTATTATGTGCGCTGTGTACGGGCTTTTTAAAATTCCTCTATGTGAAATTTTGAAAATTGAAAAGGTATGTAAATTTACAGTGAGTTGGAGTCAAAAAGACTAACTTCCCATATATAGTGTAAAAAATCTTCGTTCATCTGCAAAAAATATTAATACAACTTTGTATTTTTCTAAATAATTTTTGCAATTTTGCTCATAAATTCTATAAAGATTATTCGGCGAGAACTCAACTTTACGAACTTATACTTTGCAAGGTGTAAATTATTATATTGGGTTTCAGGTATAGGGTATAAGGGTATATGGTATAAATGCTCTTCCATATGCCTTTATACTGAATACCTCTATACCTTTTTATATTCATAAAATGCGGAAATTTATCACGTTTTTAGTATGATGATTTTGTGTTTAGTTGCATTCGTATAACAAATAACCAATAACTCAATAACTAATTTGTAAATTAATAATTATGTCGAACCCCAAAAGTTTAATAAGTATTATTTTTTTATTTGCTTTTTTATTATTTATTAAAATTTCTCTTGCCCAAGACCTGCATAAAGCCGATAGCCTTATTGGTAAATTAAAGACCGTTTCTCATGATACTGATAAAATAAAATTGTTATTTAAAATAGGCAGTATATACGAAAATTCTTTCTCCGACACAGCCCTATATTTTTATAATGTGGCTTTTTCAGAAGCCGTTAAAGTTAAAAATGCTAAATATACTGCAAATAGTTTAAAGCATATTGCAAATGTTTATCTTGATAAATGTATTTACAACAAGGCATTAGAATATTATTTTAAATCACTCAATATATCTATAAGGCTTAATGATAAAAGCGAGGAAGCTTTATGTTATAATAGTATCGGAATAGTATATAATGAAATGGGTTCTTTTAGCAAATCTATTGAATATTGTATGAAATCATTAAAAATAATGGAGGAAATTAAT
>JAAXXA010000313.1 GCA_013334735.1 Bacteroidota bacterium | reverse complement strand
AGTGCTTTTGCCACTTCCTTTAGGTGTTTCAAACATCGGGTCAACAAAATCCCAAAACATACTACCCTCTGCATTAAAACGGGCATCAATATTATTTATATCAAGATTTTCAGAAGCAATCTTGGCATTATCAACCACAACAAGGTCAATTGGTTTAGATGTTGACGAACCGCTGGAGTTTGTTACAATTAATTTATAAGATCCTGTATTATTAGCCGTATAAGATATTGAGTTAGCATCAGGAATTATTTTATCATTAAAGTACCATTGATATTTTTCATTTGGCTGAGGATTATCTAAAGTAAGAACTTTCAAATTTTCACTTATAACAGGTTTTGAAGGAGGAAGAGAATCAATTGTAACATATTTTATTTTTAAACTTGAACAGCCTTCTGGAGAGGTACTATATAAAGTTACAGGAGTATTGCCATATTTTTTAAAGATATGAACAGGATTGGATTCTTTACTATTTGATTCATCACCAAAATCCCAAAAATAAGTAAATGCTTTTGCTCCTCCATTAATATTATTTGCAAATTTAACTTCTAAAGGCAAACTTTTTCCGGAGCTTGGAGTCATTGTAAAATCAACATTCGTATAAGGACAAAATGAAGCAATATTATTAGGATTTTCATTAATTCCTTTAAAATTTCCTCCTGCTATCAGAGAACTTTTATAAATGCCAAAACAGGAAATAACGGTACTTTTTGAAAAATCTACAGAAGACCATATTTTACCATTCCATTTTGCAATATTCGTAGTAGGGATAGAACCTGCATTATTAAAAACACCACCTAAAAATAATTCACCATTATATACGATAAGAGATCTTCCAAAACTTTCGCCGGTAGAGGAATATTCAATACCTGTTCCCACGGTTAGGAAGTTTTTACCATTCCATTTTGTAATATTATCAACAGTAATACCATCAGCTTTATTAAAAAAACCTGTTATATAAAGTTCGTTATTGTATTCGGATATAGCAGTGGCATAAGGTTCCGAAGTAGCAGTAATTGAAAGACCCGCGTTTAATGCAGTCCATGAAGTACCATCCCATTTTGCAATACAATTTGCGGGGGTAATACCTGCATAAGTGAATCTGCCTGCAGCATATAGGTTACTGTCATAAACACACAAAGAATAAACCCTGTCATTAATTCCTGAGCCAACAACATTCCATGATTCATTTTCCCATTTTGCAATGGCAGCTCCCACAACAGACCAGATTTTCCCATTCCATTTTGCAATATTTGAAGTTCTGATATCATCAACTTTGCTAAATTGTCCGGCAACATATATTTCATTGTTATAAATAGCCATAGATAATACCCTCCCATCTATTCCCTTGCCTATTGGCTTCCAATTTTTACCATCCCATTTTGCAATATGACTTATCGAATCATTGCCCGACATTGTAAAATTTCCTCCGGCATATAAATCTCCTTTATAAACACATAATGAAGACACGGAACCATTAAATCCGTTAGCAACTGCAGCCCAGTTTCTTCCATTCCATTTAGCTATATTTGAACTGTTAATACTTCCTGCCTTACTAAATAACCCACCTATATATAATTCTCCATTGTATTCAGTAATTGCATTCACTGTTCCGTCAACACCACTACCGAGTGGCGACCAACTTTGTGAAAACGTATTAATATTGGTTAAAGAAAAAGCAAGCATTAAAATGATTGCAGCAAATAATTTTTTTACAGTTCCCATATTATTTAATTTAATTTTATTTAATGCAAAAATATAATATTATTTTTAAGATTTATCTTTTACAAAAAACATTTTGCAACAAATTAGTGCCTGAAGTTTGGAGTACTTAGAGTCCCTTAGTAAAAGCCCTATAAATATTTATTATTCTTCTTTTTTATTTCATATTATTATTAATATCTCTTATTTTAACTCAAGTCCAATCCTCCTTGGCGGACTTTAGGCACTCTTTATAACTTTCAACTTTATACTCTTCCTAACAATCATCCGCCTGCTTTTTTAGCTTTATATCCTTTTGAAACAAGAATTTCAATTATTTTGTCGCGGAAATCACCCTGTATAAGAATTTCACCATCTTTTGCCGATCCTCCAACACCACAGCGAACTTTTAGCAGCCGTCCCATTTCTTCCAAATCACTTTGTTTGCCAATAAAACCTTTAATTATTGTAGCAGTTTTGCCCCCTCTGTGTTTTTTCTCAATAAATACCCTGAGTTCTTGTTGTTGTGGAGGTTTTGTTTCAGTTTCAACCGGAGTATTGAAATTGTATTTAAAATCAGGATTTGTTGAATACACAACACCTAGAATATTCTTTTTATTCGACATAAAATTGCAATTTTGAATATCAATTTTTGAAAATTATTACTATATTTTTTTGATTAATCGTTGTTAAAACAGCAGCTTGTTAGCCATTTTGTAATATAACATATCAATTGTCTGTTATTATTAATTTATCTGTTATAAATGTTTTATTGTCTTGTATAAGGCGAATAAAATAGATCCCATTTGCTAAATTGTCTCTATTCAAAGTGATTGTTTGTCCCGAAATATTTTTTATTTGTTTTACTTGTTTTCCAATCGAGTTGTATAATATCATTGTTGCGTCTTTTAAAAAAATATCTGTTTGTAAGGTCGTTTGAATGGCAAATGGATTGGGAAAAACAGAAAGATTATTTTTTTTATTATATTCATTTGTTCCAGAAACAATCAAATTGCAACCCATTGCAGTATAATGCTCTGATACAAATAATGTATTTGAGCTATCTTTAACGCAAATAAGGTTCCTATGCATAAAGTCAACAGCGTATGTCCAAAGAGGTTCGATAATCCCTGAACTCGATCCGACAGCTTCAATAATAAACAAGGAATCATTATTTCCATTTATGAAATTCCATCTTTTTCTGTACTGTCCATTTATTAAAACAGAGTCGATTGATGAAACAGTCAATTTAAATATATCAGGATATTGTGAAGTAATACCTTTCAAAGTATCGCCAATAATCATATTATAATCATAAAGAAGAGAATCAGTATTCGTATTTGGGAAAACAAAAAATGTTTTATTTGCCAAGGAATCAATCCTTAATGCACCAATATAACCGGAATTAGGTGGTGCCGGAGGATTCATAGGATATGTGCAAGATATAAAGTTAACGTGTACAAAAGACCTTTGTATTTTTTTATGAATGTGTGAATTGATAACTGTATCACCAGTGGTATAGTAATGAAAACTATAACTTGCATAACATGGGTACTGCCAGGGGTTATTGTAATTATAATCCACTCTCCAAAAAGCAGAATCAAGTATAGTATGAAAAACATTTGTCTGTCCATGCACAACTGTAAATATAAAAAAAGTTGTCAGGATGAGTATATTTTTTTTCATAGTGTCGAGGTCATTATTTGCATTATGGCTAATGATTGGCTGCTTGGTGTTCAGGCGGGTTCATAGCACTATTCCTGTCACATACAACGAAGTTAATTAATTCATCTTATGTTTCAAGTTGCACTTCTGCCCCGCCTGTTGCCAAACACTCCGGTTATAGAGCGTTATTTCTCTTCATAAGTAATATATTTAATTCTACTTTGCAATATATGCATAAATGATTTTAAACATCTCACTATTTTTCGATTCCTCCAAGCCTTTCCATCGATCACTATCCACTAATTTAATATTTTTATCGTGGTAGCAAATTTTATCTCCGGGTTTAATATTAGTTAAAAATTTATCAAATTTGAATATCTTTGGGGGTGAACAAGTTTCAAGAATATCAAAATCAATTGATAAAGCATCTTCTCTGCTTTTGAGCCGAATTAGCAATTCTTCAAGCGTTTCTTGATGGGTTTCTTCTTTCTGTATTAAAATATCAGATTTCGAGTTGCTGTTTCCTACACCCGAAATTTGTTCTTCCAATCTTTCTTTTTCCTGTTGTTCTAATTGCTCATAATATTTTTTGATTAATATTTTTCTCATAAACCAAAAAATTATTGCTCCTATAGGTAATGCAAAAGATATAATCCAGGGTGCAATAATTCCTGATTTAAAAAAACTTGAACCTAGTATACTAATATTAATAATTTTAATTCCTATCTGTCCCGTTGTCCAATTAAGTTGAAGTGAACAAATTCCTGTTAGAGCAAGAATTATCCAAAACCATTTTAATTTTATTGGTGTCAAACAAATGAACACAATTGTAATAATAATAAATAAGGGAATAAATATCATCAAAATTATCCATAAGTAATGAATAAAAGATTTTCCTTTAAACGTAAAATTATGAATATTACTTAACGATTCATACGTTGGCAAAAATCTAAATGATGTCACTTTAAATTGTCCGTTTTTTTCTAAAAGTTGAAACGAGTAATATGCCCAACTGTCTTTTCTATATTCATACTCATAATCGAGAAGATATGTGCTGAAAATGTCCGTACC
>JAAXXA010000312.1 GCA_013334735.1 Bacteroidota bacterium | reverse complement strand
TATTTCCGTCGAAGTTGAGGTTCTCCCCTATTACTACTTTAGGAATTTTAAATTGAACAATAGTGCCGGAACACATCATACACGGGCTAAGCGTTGTATAAAGCGTTGTTCCTTTATAATTTTTTTGACGACCTGCATTTTGCAGACAATCCATTTCTCCGTGAAGAATGGGATTATCTTTCTGAACACGCTGATTATGCCCTCTTCCGATAATTTTTTCATCATTAACGAGAACTGCTCCAATAGGAATACCGCCTTCGTTAAGACTTTTCTGCGCTTGTTCAAACGCTGCTTTGTAATGATCTTTGTTGTAATTATCCATTTTCATTTTTTCAATTTTTAATAAAAGTACCATTCTGATATTCATCAAAGGCAAGCATCAATTCGTCTTCAGTATTCATAACAATAGGTCCATACCATGCTATAGGTTCGCCAATGGGCTTTCCGGAGATAAGCAAAAATCTGGATTTTTCATTTTTTGATATAACTTTTATACTTTCTCCTTTTTCAAATAATATGGCTGAACCTTTAGTAATAATAGTTTCTTCGTTGTTTGCTACACAAACAGCTCCTTCAAAAATATAAATAAAAACTGTATTATCCCGTTTTGTTGTATGTATGAATGAAGAGTCCGAAGGCATAGACATATCAAGATATTCAGGTTCTGTAATAATATCTTTCACCGGACCGGACACATTATTATATGTGCCGCTTATAATTTTTATTTTTGTGCCATTATCAGTTGTAACTTCAGGTATTTCATTACTTTTAACTTCCCTGTAACGGGGCGACATCATCTTGTGTGAAGCAGGCAAATTAGCCCAAAGTTGAAACCCGCACATTCTGTTTTTTTCATTACCTAAAGGCATTTCCTGATGAATAATACCACTCCCTGCTGTCATCCATTGAACATCTCCTTTTGAAATAATTCCCTGATTACCCATGCTGTCGGCGTGTTCAACACTTCCTTCAAGAATATATGTTATTGTTTCGATACCTCTATGAGGATGCCAAGGGAAACCTTTAATATATTTTGATTTTTCATCAGAACTAAAATCATCAAAGAGAAGAAAAGGATCAAATTCAGGAACCTGAGGATTGCTAAAAACCCTGTGTAAAAATACTCCCGCACCTTCAAGTGTCGGTTGACTTTTATAAATCTTTTTTATTTTTCGTAGAATCATTTTTACAATGAGTTAGGATTAATTCTCAAAATTAGGAACTTTATTCAAAGCAATACAATGATTATGATTATTTTTACAAAACAAATTTAAAGATATGAAAAATTTAATATTTTATTTTTTCCTATTGTTGGCAATTACTTCCAAATCGCAGACGGTTAAAGATTATTCCTGCAACAGCCATGTAAAATATTCGGTTGACAGTGTGTATGGAAAATTTAAAATTTCTTATACATTTAAAGATGATAAAGACATAATGCGAAATTTTTGTATTTATTACAATTACAAAAAAACCATTAAAGATATTGCCCGCTTTGGAATTCCCAAGTCTTTTTATGAGAACACTTCCCTAACACAACAAGTTTCAAAATCGAGAGAAAAAATAATAAAAAAAGGATTTTATAAGCAAACTGGGAATATTTTAAAACCAGACAGAAGCGCTATTGTTTCCTTTTACAGACCTTATTGCAGAGCTATTGCAGGAGGAATAATTAATATTCTTTTAAACGAGAACAGAGACAACCGACTTAGCAGAATTGAAATGGCTATGAAATTTGTTCAGGACATTCCTTACGGTATCCCTGAAATTAAAGATTCAACTTGGGAAGTTTACGGAATATATACGCCACCCGAAGTACTTACAAGAATGTATGGCGACTGCGATTCAAAAGCTATTTTATTTGCAACTATCCTTTCGTACTTAATAGATATCAAAGATGTTTTATTTCTTTATCAGGGGCGCGATCACGCCCTTCTTGCCATCAAAGGGATTCCTAATGCCACGCAGAAATACATTGAAGTTGATAAAGTAAAATATTTAATTGCAGATGTTACAGGTCCCGCACGTCTTTCGCTTGGCGATGACGGAAATAATTTTGATGCTTTATTGGGATATAAAGTGGAGCCTATTAAAATAAAGGGATACAGGTTTCATAATATTTGATAATATTTCATCCGAATGCTTTTTTATATGGGCACTTCGGCTCCGCTCAGTGTCCATAAACTCAAAATTAATTCAAATATCATTTATTCTTTCACAAAAGCAATTTTATTCGTGCTTGAATAAATTCTTCAACCTCTTCGTATGCTGCATTATCTTACACTTTTGCACGGTGTAAATTAGTACATTTGGGTTTCAGTTATAAGGGGATATTGTATAACCTGCTCTTCCTTATTACCTTTATGCCGAATACCTCAATACCTTTTTGTATTCATAAAATGCGACAATTTATCCTGTTTTTAGTATAAGTCTTGAAATAAACCCTGTTTTGCTAATTGTATTACTGCGCTTCTAGGTGGAATTTATCGCTTCTTGACTGGTTTATAATATTCATCAGGAGTTCCAGTTCCTGAATTTTTTCTGGTTCTTCAATTTTTTTATACGAAAAAAGCAGGTTATTAATTAGACGGCGTATAATGTCGAGATTTGAGCAAGGTTTAAAAAAAATTTCCAGAGGTTCAAGTTTTAGTTCTGCTATGAACATTTCGGCTTCTTTGCGGGTAAATACAGCTCCTTTACTAAAAGGATTAATATAAAAAAGCACTTCATTTATATCTATGAACTTCATACTGTCTTCTGGATGCTCATTAGTGTAACAAAGCACAAAATGTTCAGGCATATTAACGCCAAACACCGGAATATTGAGTTGTTGCGCTATGATCATGTATAACATACCTATCGACAGAGGGTTGCCTTTGCGGGTTTCGAGTAAAGTATTAAGATATGAATTCTGAGGAGTGTGAAAATTTTTAATATTGCCACCAAAGCCATATACATCATAAAAAATATGATTAAGAACTTTTACTTTTTCAAGAGATGTGAGTTCAGAATTAATTTCCAGCCAGATATCTTTTCTTATGTTTTCTATTTTTTTCTTTAATTCCTCTTCTTTAACGTCAGGATATTGAGAACGTGAAATTAAAATAAACGCGGTTAGCAGGTCTTTTAAGTCGGATTTTGCCCACTTATCAAGCTCTATACAAATATTTTGGAATTGGATTTTATGAATGATGGATAGAATTCTTTGCTGTATCTTTTCATCTAAAGTATTTTCCCACTTTTCTTCAAGTAAAGGAATTGCTGAAAAACCATAAGAATATATCTTTTCCGTTATTTCACGAAAAATATTAATATCCGGTTCATCAACAAGGCTGATAAGGGCTTTAAGCTCACGTTCGTCTTTCACTTCCATATCGTTGCCCAAATAATACTTTTTATTAATTGAAATTTACGCTGTTATTCTATCCAAAACAAGTTTGACCATTCTTTCAACAGCAGGGTGATAGTCCTTGCTGAATTGTTTACTAACGCGATTTGCAATAATGGTACATATTGTAAGGGTATTATGCCCCAGTAAAGCTCCAAGCCCGTATAATGCGGATGTTTCCATTTCAAAGTTTGTTATACGATGACCTTTAAAACCGAATGTTTCCATCTTGTCGTTAAGTAAAAGATCTGCAGGAGGAATACGCAACTGCCTTCCTTGAGGACCATAGAAACCAGAAGCAGTAGCAGTAATTCCTTTAATGATTCCTTCGCCAAGTTTCTTTACTAAAATATCAGAAGCCTTAACAGTATATGGTCTGGCAAGTTTACCTTCCCATCCGGTATGTTTAATGAAAGCTTCGGTAATATCATCCTCATAAATGTTCTTTGTTGCCTGATAAAAATTTAAAAGACCGTCAAATCCTAATCCATGCGACGACATTACAAAATCATCAATAGGAATATCTCCCTGCAAAGCTCCTGAAGTTCCAAGCCTGACAATATTCAGAGCGCTCAGTTTTTCTTTTATTTCGCGCTTGTCAAGGTCAATGTTAACAAGGGCATCCAGTTCATTTATTACTATATCAATATTGTCTGTACCTATACCAGTTGATAAAGCAGTAATTCTTTTACCATTGTATGTGCCTGTATGCGTTAAAAATTCACGGTTTTGAATTTTACATTCAATATTTGTAAAAAACTTCGAAATAGTTTCAACCCTACCCTGATCGCCAACAATTAAAATGTTTTCGGAAATGTGTTCAGGACGTAGTTTTAAATGATATACACTACCGTCGGGGTTAAGAATTAATTCGGAGGATGCAATTTTTTTCATGATATTATGATTTTTATAAACAATTTTCGTTATTTTGCAATTTTATTAGAGTGCAAAAATAAAGAATTTATTGAATTTGTATATTTATACTTAAATAAATAATGTTTTTAAAGTAAATTAGCATTTTAAAAAAGTAAAATGAGTAAGAGTTAACTTGATTATTTGTTTGCAATTTTT
>JAAXXA010000311.1 GCA_013334735.1 Bacteroidota bacterium | reverse complement strand
TCCGATTTTAATAAACCAAGCTTGACTCAAACTAATGCTTTTGTTGGGCAGTATGGATTAATGCAGGAAATTTTTCTGAGAATAAAAAAAAATCAAATACTAAATGCTAATTTATGGTACAATAACAGTTATAGGGAAATTCCCGGTACCATGACAACAGGTAAAGGTACTGCTTATCAGGAAGATAATTCTTATCGCAATACTTTAAGTTGGCAGACTAATGATCTGAAAAAAATGTTGCAGATAAAATGCGCGTATTTTAGAGATTATCTTCATTTTGTTGATACTTCTTACAATATTAATTCAAAAATCACTACACAGGTTATAATGGCTGAAGTAGAAGGGAGGAAAAATTTCAACCAATCATTACGTATTAACGCAGGAGTGAATACTACATTGAATATTGCCGACATTAAGGCATATCAGGGTGTTAAAACACAAAAAGAAATGAGATTTTTTTTTAGTGTTGTAAAAGATTTTTTTAAAAATAAATTATCAATAAATGTTTGTACCCGGCAGGAATTTATTGAAGGATATAAAGTACCTTTTGCTCCTATGCTTGGTGTTAAATATAGAATGTCAAAATTTTTGCATCTAAATTCAAATATTTCCGAAAATTTCAGAGCTCCATCAATGAACGATAGATACTGGCAACCCGGGGGAAATAAAGATTTGAAACCTGAAACAGGCGTCAGCGAAGATTTTGGATTAGTATTTAATATTGGCAAACAAGCAGTATTAAATAACAGTGAAATTTCTTTTACAATTTTTAATTCAAAAATGAATAACAGGATTATATGGTATCCTGAATCTCCTTCATACTGGACTCCTCGTAATCTTTATCAGGTATGGTCGCGTGGTTTTGAATCGAACACTTCATTAAAATTTTACTTGAAAAAATGGACATTTTCTTTTAAAGGAAATTACAACTATACTTTATCGACAAACCGTAAAACATATTTAATTTCTGATGAAACTAAAGGAAAACAACTTACATATATTCCTGTACATAATGCTTTCGCTCAAATAAGAATTGATAAAAAAATATTTTATATTTCATATAATCAATCATATACAGGATACCGTTTTGCAAACAGCGATAATTCGAAAGTGTTGCCTGAATATACGCTTGGAAATGTCAAAGCAGGATTTAGTTATAAAATTTCTCAATATATGGTTAATGTTCAATTTTCCGTAAATAATATATGGGATGTCTCATATCAGGTAATTGAATACCGACCTATGCCGGGAAGATATTATTTGATAACTTTTACTTTGAATTTTAATAAACCTTTTGTTAATTTATAAAATCAATCTTATGAAAATTAAAAAGTATTTACCAATTGCTGTGATTGCATTATCTTTTATTGCCTGTAAAAAAGAAAAGTCAGAAAGTAATAATAAGGATTCATCAAGCTTACCTTACAAAAGTGGAGTTTTTATTTCATGTGAAGGTCCTTTCCAGAATGGTACGGGAACAATCAGTTTTTTTAATCGTTCAACAAATGTTGTAGATAATGATATTTTTGAAAAGGTAAATAACCGTCCTCTTGGGAATATTGTACAATCTATTACGGTTTATAATGATAAAGGGTATATTACTGTTAACAATGCAGGAAAAATTGAAGTGGTCGGTATAGCAGATTTTATATCTAAAGGCACAATAACCGGCTTTACTTCGCCAAGGTATTTCGTTGGTTTTAATTCATCAAAGGGATATGTTTCAGATATGTCGGGTTTTGTTGCTGTGGTAGATTTAAATTCAAACACAATAACCAAAAAAATTGTTAGTGGGCGCTCACCCGATAATATGGTAATTGTAAACAATAAATTGTTCGCGCTAAATTATGGCGGTTGGGGCATAGATAGCACAATAACAATAATTAATACTAATGTCGATACTATTGAAAAAACGATATTTATTGGGTATAGACCAAATAGTATAAAGGAAGATTCAAATGGCAAATTATGGGTAATGTGCGGTGGTAAAGGATATACTGCTTATCCGCAATCAGATGATACGGAGGGACATCTGCTTTGTTTGAATACTACAACTTACGAAATTGAGAAAG
The DNA here is from genome assembly GCA_013334735.1 of Bacteroidota bacterium. Lineage (GTDB taxonomy): Bacteria > Bacteroidota > Bacteroidia > Bacteroidales > CG2-30-32-10 > JAAXXA01. The sequence continues at coordinate 2,389 of JAAXXA010000311.1, read as the reverse complement.
ATATTCCTTTTCCAACAAGCGGTGATCATCCTGAACATCTGGTATTAAATGGTAGTAAAACAAAAGCATTTTATATAAATAATAACATGATCTATCAATTTGACCTTAGCTCTTCGAGTTTGAATACAACATCATTTATAGGCAAATCCTTTTATTCTATTGGTCTTGATAATGTATCGGAGAATTTATTTGCAGCGGATCCGGTAGATTATTCACAGGCAGGATGGGTGTTTCGCTATAATTCTGATAACGGAATTAAAATTGATTCGTTTAGAGTTGGTGTAATTCCGGGAAATTTTGATTTTAAATAAAATTGCTTTTAAGTTTAAATTTTCATTAAACTTTCCTTACATTTGAAAACTTTTTGTACTAGCAATGAATACTAATAACTGATGTTACGCAAATTTATATTTATTTGTTAAAGTCACTCAGAGCCGACACGATTATTTTAATTGTCATTAACACAGATAGTCCTAAAATCGTGGCGTGTCGAAGAGTGGCTGTCTATATAGCGGTCGTCTTCGACTATCTTTTCCTTTCACTACGTTGCAGGAAAATCAGCTCTCCGCCATGGCGGACTGACCGCTATATTAAATTCAGTACTTTTGCGTAACATCAGCTAATAATTAATGCTGTTGTAAAAAGAAAATATTATTTTTGTGAAAATAAATAAACGCAGATAATCTTTTTAATTAAAAAAATAAAAAATCAAATTTAACATAATTATAAAAAACTAAATTTTATGAAAAAAAGTATCTTCACAGCACGATTTGGAACACTTTGTTTAATTATTTTATCAGCCGGTATGTTAAGGTTGATTCATCTCCCTTATAATTTTGCACCAATAGGCGCAATGGCGTTATTTGGCGGAGCATATTTTGGTAAAAGATGGCAGTCGTTTCTTGTTCCTTTAGCAGCTTTGTTTATCAGTGATATGGTTTTGAATTTTGTTTTTTATAATCAGTTCATTTTGTTTCATGAAATGGCTTTATGGGTATATGGCGCATTTGCTTTGAATGTAATTATCGGTAGCACTTTGATAAAAAAAGTAAAAGTGTCATCTGTAGCTACTGCAAGTATTGCGGCTGCAATTTTATTTTTTTTCATTACAAATTTTGCTGTATGGGCTATGCCCGGAATTATACACATTTATCCGGCTACACCCGCAGGTCTTGTTGCATGTTATGTAGCTGCAATTCCATTTTTTTGGGGTACTTTAGCAAGTAATATTTTTTATTCAGCATTATTATTTGGAGTATTTGAATTTGCACAAAAGAAATATCCTGTTCTTGCTCTGAAAACTATTTAGTGCTTGTCGGTAATGTCAAAATAATACGTCATTGCGAGGAGGTACGACGAAGCAATCTCTTGACTCTCAATGATTAGATTGCTTCACTGCGTTCGCAATGACGACTTTGCAGAAAGACACTATTTAATTAAAAAAGAAGTTTTTAATAAGAGCGGAGATAAAGACTCCGCTCTTATTTTATGCACCAAATATGTTTCTCATTATATTTATAAATAATCATAATAGATGAAATTTTTACAAAATCCAACACTTTCTCTTGGGCTTAAAAGCCTTGAAAGTATTAATACGACTATTATTTCAGATATTTATTCTTCAGTAAATGTTCTTGTGGATGAAAATACTCAAAAACATTGCATCCCAATTTTAAAAAAATATATAGAAATTAATGAAATTTTTTCTGTTAAAAGTGGTGAAAAGAATAAATCCATATATACATGCATAGAAATTTGGGAACAACTTTCCACAGCAAACATTGATAGAAAAGCTCTTTTAATTAATCTTGGGGGAGGAGTTCTTTGTGATATGGGCGGACTTATAGCTTCAACTTATAAAAGAGGAATTGATTTTATTAATATTCCAACTACTATACTGTCAATGTGTGATGCCGGTATTGGAGGGAAATTAGCGGTTAATATTAACGGGTTGAAAAATGAAATAGGTTTATTTAATAATCCTATTGCTACTATAATTTACCCCGATTTTATAAAAACGCTGCCTGAAAGGCATAAACTATCAGGTTTTGCTGAAATTATTAAACATGCTTTGATTGGTGATAATAAATTGTTTTATAAGCTTGCATCTATAAACTCTATTTACGATGATATTGAAAAACATATCAGTATTTCTTTAAAAATTAAGAAAAGAATCGTAAAATTAGATCCTTTTGAAAAAAATATTCGTAAAGCTTTAAATTTCGGGCACTCAATCGGTCATGCTCTGGAAGCATTTTCTCTTGAAAGTAAAGGCGAAGATTATATTTATCATGGCGAAGCTATCGCTGCCGGTATGATTGCAGAATCATATATTTCATATATAAGAAAATTTATTTCAAAAACAGAATTAGATAAGATTACAAAATTT
>JAAXXA010000310.1 GCA_013334735.1 Bacteroidota bacterium | reverse complement strand
CTTTCAATAAAGTCATTCGTAATTGATAATTCGTAATTGATAATTCGTAATTCGTAATTTATAATTCGTAATTGTTTATTGCTTTTCTTTTGTAGCGCTTCCTATCTCAGATAATATTCTGCTGAAATTTTCAATATGATTAACAAAAGGTTCAGCGCATACCGAGCATAGAGCAGCCATTCTGATTCTTTTAGTGTTAATATTTTTTTCTTTCATCAATATTTGTGTATCAACAATGATCTTGTTTGTATGCTCCGAACAACTTGCGCTGTATGAACATTCATGACCATCGGCAGCAATAAAAACACCGTCAAAACCTTTATCAAAAGCGTGCATTATCCATTTGGGTTTTATTCCTGATGAACATGGAAGGCTTATCACATATACCGAAGGCGAGTAATGTATCTTACGCAGTCCCGCTTGATCAATTCCCGGATCAGATATTTTATCAGTTGAAAAAACCAATATTTTCGGACTTTTATTTTCGTTTTCCATAATAAATTAATATTGTTTACCTAATAGGTCGCTAAGGTTCTCGAAGTGCCGATTACCGATTACCTGTTTACCGAATACCGATTACCAATTTTACCGAATACCTGTTTTCCGATCACCGATTACTATTTTTACCGATTACCGAATACCGAATACCGATTACCGAAGTGCCGATTATGCTTTTTTCAAAAATATCCTTGAATAGCTGTCTTCTTCTACTACTCCCAGAAACTCGTGTTCCATCTTTTCGCACCATTTTGGAATATCGTGTTTTGTACCTTCATCAGCAGATAATATTTCCATAATTTCTCCTGATTCAATATCTCCGATTGCCTTTTTTGCAGCTAACAATGGACCGGGACAAGCTGTTCCTCTGGCATCAACTATTTTGTTTGCATTAATGTTTTTCAATTCTTCTGTAGTCATTGTAATTTCTCCTTTATTATTAAATTATATGAATAATTGTACTTTACTTTCTGATGCATCGTTCAAAAATGTTGCTACCCCGCAAATGTTCATGTGTGGGTAATCTATCATTTCTTCTTTTTTAAAACCCATAAGGTTCATCGACATTTCGCAGATGTTAATTTCCACACCTAACTCACCTGCCAAAACAAACATTTCTTCAAGAGACGCCACCTTGTTCTTTTTCATAATACCTTTCATCATTGCGGTACCCATTCCTGCCATATTCATTTTGGAAAGTTTTAACTTTTTGCTCCCTTTTGGTAACATTATGCCAAACATTTTCGACATAAAATTTTTACCTGACACGTTTTTTTCAGGAGCGCGTAATGAAGCTGTGGCCCAAAAAGTAAAAAAAAGTTTTACTTTCATATCCATAGCAGTAGCGCCGGTTGCAATAATCATAGCAGCTAGAATTTTGTCAAGCTCGCCTGAAAATACTACCATCGACAGTTGATCCTTTGTTCCTTTTTCAAGTTTGTTAACCTTCTTCTGAAGTTCTTGAATTTGTTTTTCTATTTCTTCGTTCATATATATGTTTTTTTATATCACAAATTTAGTTTGTTATAAAATACACTCAACATATTTAACTGTGCTATAACACATAAATATTTGTGATATTTATCACACTATTAATTTTTTTCCTATATTTACATTTATATTCAAAAAATTATGAACACTCATAAATGTAAAGACTGCCTTTTAAAATCTGCAGCAGCGCTAAATCTTAACGATTCTGAATTTGAAATACTTGAAGGTAACAGTGTGCAGGTAAATTTTAAAAAAGGTGAAATCATTATCAAACAAAATGCGATGTCGCTTAATGTTGCTTACCTGCGAACAGGAATTGTGAAGCTTCATTTGCAAGGTCCCTCAAGGGAAAAAATATTACGGATAGTGAAAGCTCCTGCATACATAGGTATTCCTACTACTTTTGGCGATAAAATAAACAGATTTTCAGTAACAGCATTAGAAGAAGCTACGGTATGTTTTATCGACAGTACACTTTTTCGTAATTTTATTTATACTAATGGCAAATTTGCTTATGAAATACTTGTGGAACTCTGTCGTAACGAACTTATCGATTACCAGAGATCCGCCAGTCAGGCGCAAAAACAAATTACAGGACTTGTTGCTGAAACTTTATTATGTATGTCGGATAATATATATGAAAGCGATAATTTTAATTTTCCTTTAACCAGAAGCGAAATGGGTGATTTGATCGGCGCTTCACGCGAAAGTGTCAGCAGAGTATTAACTGATTTTAGTAACGAAAAAATTATTGAAATTCATTCAAATGGAATAAGCCTTTTAAAGAAAGATCTACTTAAACAAATTAGTGATAAAGGATAATTAGTGTCCGTCTGTAAACTCATCGTATCAAAATATATAGTGCAAATTTTAAAATGTAAAATTTAAAGTGCAAAATTTAAAAAACAGTATAAGCGTTGATAATTCTAAGTCTTATAAATTTACAATTTGCAATTTAATTTTTGCAATTTGCAATATATTTTAATTTGCCTTTTATTTCCAAACAAGACTATTCAAAACTTCTTTTTCATCAATAAGGTTCATACATTTAAAATGTTCTTTAGGACACTTTTCAAAACCAAGTTTAGAGCATGGGCGGCACGAAAGACCTTTAACTTCAACAATCTTTGAATTATTCTCATTTCCTGAAGAAAAATATGGATACATTCCAAAAGCAGGAACAGTATTTCCCCATATCGAAATTATCGGTTTATTAAATGCTGCCGCTATGTGCATCAGACCGGTATCGTTTGATATCACTTGCTTTGAATGTTTCACAAGGTAAGCAGACTGGTTTAACGAATATAATCCGCAAGCATTATATACCTTTTCACCGGCAAGATTTTTTATTATTTCTCCGGTTTCGATGTTTTCCGAACCGCCAAGCAGAATAATTGGTTTGTTAATTTTTATACAAAGCGAAATAACTTTATTTTCAGGCATTCTTTTGGTTGCATGCTTCCCTCCAATTACAAAAGCAATATATCCATTTCTGTGAGTTTCCGGAAGATCGGTAATATCAACTTCTTCATCGTGTGAAATATAATAATCCAATCCTTTTCCGTCGTTAGTTACATTTAATGATTCTACAACTTTAAAATATCTGTCAACCACGTGTATATGAGGTAAAAAATTTATTTTCGTGGCAACATAAAATTCTTTCCTTATGTTCAACTTTTTTAATGCATTGAAAGGTTTGCACAAATGCAAAATTGCTGAAGTGGATCTTATACTGTTATGAAGATCTATAACATAATCATAATTTTCATTTTTCAGTTCAGACATTACTGGCAATACACTCTTTTTAATTGCATATATTTTATCAATATATGGATTACCCTTTAATATTGGAACATGCGATTCTTTTGTAAGATAATGTATTTCAACATCTTTTAGCTGCTGCTTTACACAGCGAATAACCGGTGTGGTTAGCACAATATCTCCGATAGAGCTGAACCTTATTATTAGTATCTTTTTCAAATATCGTTTTTTTGCAAAATTAAGAAATTATCTTTTAAGTTTGCATTATGATTTTAATTGATTCACACACACACCTCTATCTCGAGGAATTTACTTCTGATATAGCTGAAGTTGTTCAAAGAGCTGTTTTATCTGATGTAAAACGATTTATTGTCCCTAATATAGATAGTTCTACCATTGAGCCGATGCTTAATTTTTGTCGTAAATTTCCGGATATATCTTACCCAACCATAGGACTTCACCCTGAGTCAGTTAAACTAAATTTTCAGGAAGAAATTATTATTATAAAAAAATGGATAGAAAAAGAAAAATTTGTAGCTATCGGTGAAATAGGTATTGACTTATATTGGGATAAAACTTTTTTTAATGAACAAGTTGAAGCATTTGAAAATCAACTCCTGCTTGCAATTGAATATGATTTACCTGTAATTATCCACAGTCGTAACGCTCTCAACGAAATTATACATATTATTAACGATAAGAAATATAAAGGTTTAAAAGGTGTTTTTCACTGCTTTCCGGGTAGTTTGGAACAAGCTAAATACTTAGCGCAAAAGGGATTTTTGTTGGGTATCGGCGGTGTTGTTACATACAAAAATTCAGGATTGGCAAAAATTGTAAATGAAATACCTCTTCAAAATATTTTACTCGAAACAGATTCTCCTTACCTACCACCTGTCCCTTACAGAGGTAAACGAAATGAGAGCGCGTACATTTTAAATATTGCAAATTTTATTGCCGGACTTAAAGGCTGCTCACTTGAAGAAGTGGCTAATATTACTAGTGCTAATGCAATTGAATTATTCAAACTCCCAACTTCCAACTCCTAACTCCCAACTCCCAACTCCCAACCCCTAACTCCCAACTCTAAACTCCTAACTCCCAACTTAAATTTCGGATTAATTACATTTTTTTTTATTTTCCAATATTATATATACATTTGCAAAACTTCAACAATTTTTGGAGAGATGGCCGAGTGGTCGATGGCGCACGCCTGGAAAGTGTGTATACG
>JAAXXA010000309.1 GCA_013334735.1 Bacteroidota bacterium | reverse complement strand
ATAAGCCTGTATCGAATTAGTTTGAAAAAAAGAAACCGGACCTATCTTGAATTGCAGATCTCCCATCTTTTCGATAATGTACGGATTGCCTTTGTAGCATTGTATTTCGAGATCGGAAATAATATCGTTGCATTTTGGATTAATAACGTACATTATGGAAGTGATTTCGGGAAACATGCCCGAAACATGCTTCAACAATGCGTTACGCCATTTTTCGTCTTCATAAAAAAATGAAAAAATAAGCATTATTTCATCGTTATTTGTTGTGCGGATAATCATGTTTCGTAAAAACCCTTGCTGCTTGCGGATTTCGTAAAAAGTAATGTCGTTTTTAAGAGCGAAATCTTTAACCACAAGCCTTATTGAATTAGAGGGATCTGCTTGCAGAAAACATGTTTCAATATCAAGTACTTTATCGAACATTCCCGGAATATGAAAACCCAATCCATTCATATTTCTTTGCTCATCCGTTATTTTCATATCCTCGTCAGTAAGCCAGCGACGGTTTGAAAAAGTATATTCAAGTTTATTTCTGTAATATGTGGTGTTTGCCGAAGGTTTTATAGGTGTAACCAATCCTTCGGTATCAACTTTTGCAATTCGCTGTAAACAGTCCAGCACTTGTTTTTGCTTGTAGAATAATTGTTTTTCGTAAGAAAGATGTTGCCATTTGCAACCGCCACATACTCCAAAATGCTTGCAGAATGCGGGTATCCTGTCGGGGGAATAGGTATGGAATTTTAAAACTTTTGCTTCAAGAAAAGATTTCTTTTTTCGTGTAACCTTTGCATCAACCACATCTCCGGGAACAGCGCCTGTAACAAACACAACCAGATCGCCATGTTTTGCAATTGATTTTCCTTCATCTGCAATATCAATTATTTCAAGCTGCTCAAGGGTTTCAAACTGTCGGTTTTTTATTCTCATTTTTTAAACTGTATTCAAGATTAACTTAATTATTGTGTATTTGTTGTAAAGAAGATAATAAATATATTAAAATCTTATATATATGAAACGTGCCAGTGTCTTAACCACCGGCACGTTTATAATTAATAAGGCAAGCTTTTTATGCTTTACTTTTTAACAGTTTTTTTAACTGCTTTTTTAGCTGTCACCTTTTTTGCAGGAACGGCTTTCGATTTATCTTTTATTGAAGCTTGAGCAGCAGCCAAACGAGCTATAGGAACTCTGAAAGGCGAGCAACTTACATAACTCAATCCTATTTTGTAACAGAATTCAACTGATGCAGGATCGCCCCCTTGTTCGCCGCAAATACCAACTTTTAAATCTTGTCTGGTTGCGCGACCTTTTTTAACAGCCATTTCAATTAACTGTCCTGTACCTTCCTGATCAATTGTTTGGAATGGGTCGGAAGCTAAAATTTTCTGATCTAAATAGTCATTCATGAAACCACCAATATCATCACGGCTAAAACCAAAAGTCATCTGGGTTAAGTCATTTGTTCCAAATGAGAAGAACTGAGCTGTTTTAGCCATTTTATCAGCTAATAAACAAGCACGTGGTATTTCAATCATAGTTCCATAAAGATAGCTTATTGATTTTACTTTGAATTTTTTACAAACTTCATCATAAACTCTGTCAGCAATTTTCTTGGTAACATCTAATTCCGCAACTTCACAAGTAACAGGAATCATAATTTCCGGTTTCGGGTGATGTCCTTCTTTCAATAATTCGAGTGTAGATTCGAAAATTGCGCGGAACTGTATTTCTGAAACTTCGGGATATGTTACGCTCAAACGAACTCCACGATGTCCCATCATAGGGTTGTTTTCGTGTAAAGCTTCACCACGTTTTACAACATCGGCTACATTAATCTTCAATTCTTTTGCTAACTCTGCTTGTTTATCAGGACTTTGAGGAACAAATTCGTGCAGAGGAGGATCAAGTAAACGGAATGTAACAGGTAATTTATCCATTGCCAGTAAAGTAGCTTTGATGTCTTTTTTTACATACGGATACAATTCTTTAAGAGCTACAATACGTTCATCTTTTGTATTGCTTAAAATCATTTTGCGTAAGGCTAACAAAGGTTTTTCAGAACCAACTCCATAGAACATGTGTTCAGTACGGAATAATCCGATACCTTCAGCGCCATATTCGCGTGCAATTTTTGCATCTTCAGGTGTTTCTGCATTAGTACGAACACCCATTGTACGGAAAGAATCAACTATTTTCATAAATTGTTTGAAACGTGGATTTTCTGTTGCATCCATTAATTTCAAAGCTTTTTGATAAACATGTCCTTTAGTACCATTAAGAGTTACAAAATCTCCTTCTTTTAATATGATATTAGTACCCTCAACTTTCGCTGTTTTTTTAGCAGAATCAACATGCAGTTTTCCTGCACCAACAATACAGCATTTACCCCAACCACGAGCTACAAGAGCAGCATGAGAAGTCATACCGCCACGAGCGGTCAGAATACCAACTGCTGCGCGCATACCTTCAACATCTTCCGGGTTTGTTTCTTCGCGTATAAGAATAACTTTTTTGCCTTTACGTTCCCATGCAACAGCATCTTCGGCAGTAAAAACAAGTTGACCAACAGCAGCGCCGGGTCCTGCGGGTAATCCTTTTACAAGAACAGAAACTTTCTTTTCTTCGGCAGGGTCGCAAATAGGATGTAATAATTCATCAAGTTGAGCAGGTTCAACGCGCATTACAGCGGTTTTTTCATCAATAAGTTTTTCTTTAAGCATATCCATTGCCATGTTAAGAGCGGATGTTCCCGTACGTTTTCCAACGCGGCATTGTAACATATATAATTTACCTTCCTGAATGGTAAATTCAATGTCAAGCATATCTTTGTAATTTTTTTCGAGAATAGCGCGAATATTAACTAATTCTTTATATGTTTTTGGCATTTGCTCTTGCATGCTATGCAAATGTTTATTTTGCTCATTTTTTGTATCGTCGTTAAGTGGGTTAGGAGTTCTGATACCTGCAACAACATCTTCGCCCTGCGCGTTAATTAACCATTCGCCATAGAATATATTATCTCCTGTAGCGGGATTACGTGTAAAAGCAACACCTGTAGCTGAAGTATCACCCATATTACCAAAAACCATAGCCTGAACATTTACAGCAGTACCCCAATCGTCAGGAATACCTTCAATACGGCGATAAGAAATAGCTTTTTTGCCGTTCCAGCTTTTAAAAACAGCTTTAATTCCACCAAATAATTGTTCTTTAGCGTTATCCGGAAATTCTTTTCCAATTACTTTTTTTACTATTTTTTTAAATTCTTCAGCCAGTTTTTTCAAATCTTCGGCTGTAAGATCAGTATCTTGTTTTAATTTTTTGGTCTTTTTGTATTCATCCAGTACATCATCTAATTTCTTACGGATATTAATATCTAAACCTTCAGCTTTGTCCATTACAACGTCTGCATACATCATGATCAATCGACGATACGAATCCCATACAAAACGAGGGTTGTTAGTCTTTTTTATTAATCCGGGAATAGTGGCTGTACAAAGTCCAACATTCAGAACTGTGTCCATCATACCGGGCATTGAACTTCTGGCGCCTGAACGGCATGATAATAACAATGGGTTTTTGGGATCGCCATATTTCATTCCCATTTCTGTTTCAACTTTTTTCATTCCTGCCCATACTTCGTCAGCTAATGATTTTGGAAGTTGACACTTGTTTTCATAATATGAAGTACAACATTCTGTTGTAATAGAAAGCCCTGCAGGAACCGGTAATCCAAGGTTAACCATTTCTGCTAAATTTGCTCCTTTTCCACCTAAAAGGTTTTTCATGTTTGCTTGTCCTTCAGCTTTTTTACCACCAAAGTAATAAACGTACTTTTTTGCTTTTGTCATTTTTAATTTTCCTCCTAATATATATTTAATTTTAAAATAAGTTGTCGTGCAATTTTTATAAGCGACAAATTTAGAATAAATATTCAACTTAAAAAGCCAAATTGGGGGATTATTTTTTTTAAATAATATAAAAAAAGCCCGATAATTAAATATCAGGCTGTATTTATTATTATCTAATCAGTGCCTAAAGTTTGGAGTACTTAGAGTGCCTAAAGTTTAGACTCGATAAGTATTTACTCCTTTTTACTTTATATTTTTTAAATTATACCGATAAGGGAATGGTTTATAAATATTCCTTATCAGGACTTCAGAATCTAAACAACTTTTACTTTATTTCGACATTTCGACAAGCTCAACGCATCGCAATGCAACGCAAGCCCAACAACCATCGCCAATCTGTAAATTATATATCATTGTTGTCCGGCTAAATTCAGGACGCTCCTATGGAGCTAAATATGTCTATATTCTTGATTTTATAAACAGTCAACTCCTACGGAGTTTTGAAAATATTTGTCCCAGGGGGACTATCTGTTTATAAAAAATATATTGTTTAATAAAATACTAGCCCCATCGGGGCGACCTGTTGCAAAATATCAGCAAAATCAGTAGTCATAGGCATATAGGTTAATTTTAGCCGGACAACAATGATATATAATTTACAG
>JAAXXA010000931.1 GCA_013334735.1 Bacteroidota bacterium | reverse complement strand
ATGTTGAACATGTTGAAGCGCATCATCGGCGAAGATATCCAGCTCGTCTGGCATCCAAGCTTTTGCCTGAAACCTGTTTTTATTGATCTTGTCAATAAAAACAATCCTGAGCGTTTTTTATTTGATGCTGACTATAGTGGTCTAGTTTGTCAAGACAGCTAAATTGTAAAAAGGAGAGGGAATTTTTAATAAGTTATTACTTTGAAAATGAATTTGCTCTGGGGTTAGATTATTGAGTGCTTGATGTCTGCGTCTTTGATTGTAGAAAAGGAAATATTTACTCAAACCGTTACGGGTTTCCAAAACATCCCGATAATTATTCAAATAAATATTTTCTTGCTTCACACTCCTCCACAATCTTTCTACAAAAATATTATCCAAACATCTGCCTCTTCCATCCATGCTGATTTTAATATGGTGGGATTCTAGAATACTTGTAAATTTAGGGCTAGTAAAATGAGAGCCCTGATCCGAGTTGAAAATTTCAGGTGTGCCAAATTTCAAAGCTTCTTCCAAGCACTCCAAGCAAAAATCAATATCTAGGCTATTGCTTACTTTCCAGCTGATGACATAGCGAGAATACCAATCAATTATGGCAACGAGATAGGCAAAGCCAGCTTCTAATTTGAGGTAGGTAATGTCTATGCTCCAGACTTGGTTGGGTCGCTCAATTTTTAAATTTCTTAGCAGATATGGATAAATTTTGTGATTTTTGTTACGCCAACTTAGATTTTTCTTGGGATATATTGCTTGAATGCCCATTAAATTCATTAGGGTTCTAAGGTGCATGCGGCCAATGGGAATGTTGTGCGTAAGATTTAATTCTGCTTTAATTCTGCGATTTCCATAAAATGGACACGCTGTGTAAATTTCATCAACTAAGTTCATTATGGCTTTATCTTCGGCACTAATTTCAAGAGGCTGATAGTAGACACTTGTCCTGCTAACTCCTAAGAGTTGGCATTGTCTTTTGATTGTGATATCTTCATTTTCTTTTTCAATGAGCACTACTTTTTGTTTATGAGTCAAAGACTGAGAATTTTTTTTTAAGCCAGTCCAGCTCAATGTCGCGTTGACCAATTACCTTGTACAAATTATCCAGTTGCCGTTGGTGCTCAAATTCTGATTGTTTTTCTTTTCTACGATTATCTTTGAATATTTCTGAAATATTTTCTAAGGCTTGTTTTTTCCACAGGCTAATTTGAGTTGGATGCACTTGATACTCGCTGGCAATTTGAGCTATGGTTTTTTCACCTTTCAGGGTTGCTATGGCTACCTGAGCTTTTTCTTGGGGACTAAATGTTCTAGGTTTTTTAGGCATATTTTTTGATTTAATTTTCCTATCTCATTTTAACATATTTCGTGTCTAGATTTGTTAGGCCATTATAACAAAACCGGCTATTGCAAAAAAATACAATCCAACCCTATAAACCCAATAAAAAAATATTCGAAAGCGTTCGTTCATATATTTTAGCTATTTTCCGAAAAACAACAGCAAAA
>JAAXXA010000308.1 GCA_013334735.1 Bacteroidota bacterium | reverse complement strand
ACAAACTCAATCACCGCAGATTTTTCAGATACATTCACATCCGGCAACCTTACAGTATATGGTACTAATGCTTGTGGCAACGGGACTGCTTCTACAGGAACAGCCATTACTATAAATCCTCCAAGCGTCGGGGGCACGGCAGCATCCAACCAAACAATATGTGGTGGCAGTCAACCGGCAAACATTACTCTTAGCGGTAATACAGGAACAATACAATGGCAGTCTTCTCCTGACAATTCTACATATACCGACATCTCAGGCGCAACAGCTTCTCCATTGACAGGTGCACAGATGGGTACGATAACAGCGACAACATATTATCGCGCAGTTGTTACTAATGGTGTTTGTGCTTCCGCATACTCCAACGTGGTTACTGTTATTACAGCAGTAAATGATATTGACGGAAATACATACAACACCGTAAGTATAGGTACCCAATGCTGGATGAAAGAAAACCTAAAAACTACACATTATAGCAATGGTACAAGCATTCAAATTGTAACGGATAATACAACATGGAAAAATCTGGCAACTGGCGCAAGATGCTATTATAATAATGATTCAATGGCATACAAAGCAACTTATGGCGGATTATATAACTGGTATGCTGTAATGAACGGGGAAGCAAGTAGTAATGCCAACCCAAGCGGTGTACAGGGGATTTGTCCCACAGGCTGGCATGTGCCAAGTGATACGGAATGGGGAATTATGGAAGTATATTTGGACAACACGGTTGTTGCATCAACTGCTGACGTTTGGAAAGGAACAGATATTGGCAATAAATTAAAAATTTCCGGCAGTTGTATCACTTGTCCTAATAGCCCTGATGGTTGTTGGTGCTCTAACAGTAACGCTAACAATAGCAGTAATTTTACTGCATTTGGAAGTGGCTGTCGTTACAATCATGATGGCTCTTTTTCTAATTTAGGTTATCAAAGCAGCTATTGGACTTCCACTGCTTCATCTACAACTATGGCTTGGCAACACGACTTGATTTACTACCTTCCTCAAGTACAAAAAAGTTATTATTATAAACAGCGTGGCTATAGTCTGAGGTGTGTGAAAAATTAAAGCATACAATAAGAATTCGATACGATGCATTCTGAAATATCCTAAAATAAAAGAAGAAATATTAACTTATCAACTATTTACAAAAATGAATATTTTTTCGTACTTTAGTAAATTTTAATCAATAAGCTAAAAATTAAATTTATGAACTTAACGAAGCGCCCGCCAATGGCGGAGAATATCCTAAACAGAAATCAATTCGGAGAACATTTGTTGAAAACACCGCGTAGCAGCATAAGCCTCTTAGTTCTTATTTTTACTTTTCACTTTTCGCTTTTCACTTTTCACTCCTTTTCTCAAGGTATAGCCATTAATACTTCAGGCGCCGCCCCAAATAATTCGGCAATGCTTGATGTAAGCGGTACTTCTCAGGGAGTGCTTATAAACCGTATGACCACAACACAGCGTAACTCTATCAGTTCTCCTGCTGCCGGACTTTTTATTTACAACACAGATTGTAAGACTTTTGAATACTATGATGGTTCTTTCTGGATACCATTGTATAGTTCCAATAATTTATTATCAACACCCGGAGGTATAACTGGAATTTCCTCTGCATGTTCAGGACAAACTGGTGTAACTTATTCTATTCCTCCTGTTCCGGGAGCTACAACTTATAATTGGACACTTCCTTCGGGTTCATCAATAACTTCGGGGCAAAACACAAGCGGTATTACCGTAACTTTTGGAAGTACATCAGGAAATATTTGTGTTACCGGTAACTCAGATTGTGGAACAAGCTCGCCTGCTTGTCTTCAGATAACAATTACGCCTAATGTTGGCGACCCTGTTTTTTCACTTGGTGCTTCTTCTTCACGCTGTCAGGGAGCAGGAAATGTTACTTATGGGGCAACGGCATCAAATTCAACGGGAATAACCTACACTTTAGATGCAGCAAGCATTACGGGAGGAAATTCTATTGTGGCGGGTACAGGAGATGTAACTTATGCTGCAGGATGGAGCGGAACTACAGTAATAACTGCAAGCGCAGCAGGCTGTAACGGTCCAACAACGGCTACACATACAGTAACAATAAATCAAATAGAGGCTCCTACGGCGACAGCAGCAACAGAAGTTGCTTCGCTTCAGTTTAAAGCAAATTGGAATACTGTTACCAATGCTGCAAGCTATGCTCTTGATGTGTCAACAAATAATACTTTTGCATCCGGTTTGATCATAAATAACCAGAATGTCGGCAATGTTCTTACATATAATGTTACAGGATTAACAGCAGGAATTACCTATTATTACCGTGTGAGGGCAGTTAATACTTGTACCAGTGGAAATTCAAATACTATAACAGCAACTACTTTAAATATAGCAGGAGGTCTGATTGCATATTGGAAATTTGACGAATCGAATGGTAATGCTACTAGCAGTGTTGGAAGCAATACTCTTACAAACAATAACAGCGTTACCTATGTTTCCGGAAAAATAGGAAATGCGTCTAGCTTCGACAAAACTATTGGACCTAATACGCAATATCTTTCTATAGCAGATAAACCTGAACTCTCATTTTCCACAGCATTTACGGTATCTTCATGGATAAATCTCAAAAGCAATGCATTAAATGTGCGTACTGTTTTTGCGCATAAATACTCGCCATGGATTACATTTCAAACATCTCAAATTATTATAGAGACATCAAATAATGGTACTACTGAACTTGTGAGTAGCTGGAATGGTAATTGGACACTCAATACATGGTATCACATGGTTGTAACTTATGATGGATCCCTTTCTGCCGGTGCACGAATGAAAGTTTACATAAATAATGTTCTTTTAACTTCTGCTTCTGAAAATTCGCCATCCTCTCTTAATGATCCAAGTTCTGCAATTACAATAGGACATTTTACAGATTTGGGAGAGCGTGCATGGGATGGTCTTATAGATGAAATGGGAGTGTGGAGTCGTGCGCTTACTTCAACCGAAGTGACTACTCTATACAATAGCGGAGCAGGTTTACAATATCCATTTTAAAACAAACACAAATTTTTATTGTATATAGCTAGTGTGGTAAAAATGAGAAAATGCCCCATAAATACTAGCAAAAATTATTAATAAAATTAAAGTTATGAAAGCACAAAAGCTACTTAAAACAAACAAAGCTGTAAGAAGCATTGCAGTTGCTTTGCTGTTTTTTTACTTTTCATTTTTCGCTTTTTACACCTTTTCTCAGAGTGTAGCTATAAATACTACCGGCGACTCTGCTGTTAGCTCTGCAATACTGGATGTAAGCAGCACTGAGCAAGGAGTCTTGTTACCACGAATATCTACTTTGCAACGTGATGCTATAGCATCTCCCAGTATCGGATTATTAATTTTTAATACCGACTGTGAAATTTTAAACATTTATACTACTCACGGATGGCAATCGATTTCAGCTTCCTCTATTGTTGCAAATACTCCTCCATATATAGCCGATGCCGGATCAGATCAAAATTTAGAATGTGGTATTAATACAACTACATTAGAAGGAAATGCGCCTATAGTGGGAACCGGTTACTGGTCGGTTGTTTCAGGAGCGGCAGTTATAACCACCCCTAATTCTCCTACATCAGGAGTAACAGGCTTAAATGAGTTAAGTTCTGCAATATTGAGATGGACAATTTATAATTCGCCTTGTAATGCTTCTACAGACGATGTTGTAATTAATACTTCCGGCTCCTGCTGCCCATGCAGTGGCATACCTACAGTTACAGACATTGATGGTAATGTTTACAATACTGTTAGCATAGGTACTCAATGCTGGATGAAAGAAAACCTTAAAACAGGTACTCTTATTCCCATATCAACTCATCAAACCAACAATGGTATTCTCGAAAAATACTGTTATGACAATGATATTGCCCACTGCGATTCTTCAGGCGCTATATACCAATGGGCAGAGGCAGTTCAGTACATCAATGGCGCAAGCAATTCAACTCTTTATACAGTTACTCCTACAGGAAATGTTCAGGGTATTTGCCCTACAGGTTGGCATATTCCAAAGGTTGCAGAATGGAATACATTAACTACTTTTCTAGGAGGAGAAAGTGTTGCAGGCGGAAAGATGAAAGTAACAGCTATTTGTGGAACAAAGCCATGTTGGAAAACACCCAATACTGATGCATCAAATAGTAGCTGTTTCTCTGCCTTTTCGAGTGGCGAAAGTTATAATGAAAGTACGTATGGATTTGGTAATAACAGCTACTATCTTTATTATTGGACTCCTGATGAAACCTTTGCCATTGGCGGGCTTTCAGGCGCAAGAGCTTACCGCTTGGATTACAACCAAGCATGGTGCATTTTGAATAGTAAGTACAAAACAAGCGGATTAAGTATTCGCTGCTTAAAGGATTAGCGTGCGCTATTAAAGCAAATAAAATATCAGTTCATCTGTATAAAACACTAATATAACTTAATATTATTAAAATAAATTTTATAAATTTGCTTATAAAATTCAATTAAGACATACCGTTGTTG
>JAAXXA010000930.1 GCA_013334735.1 Bacteroidota bacterium | reverse complement strand
CTTTTCATCTCTGGATTGTAGCGCATTTGTATTTCGGGAATAATCTGAAAAGGAACTTTTTGTTCACGCAATAATTCTAGTTGGTAGCTGTTGATAATAGCCGAAGTATAATTTACAATCAAGTTAGCATTATTAGGATCGGAGGCATCTGCAATAATTTGCAATGAAGCTTTTCCATCTTTTTTTAGTTTTGAAGCAAAATTTTCCTGAAAAATAACAACTTCTTTTATCTTTCCAGAGCGAAAACTTTTTTCTATTTCTGCTGTAGAATTAAGTGTTTGATTGAGTTTGAAATATCCCGAAGAAATAAGCTTGGTAGTAATATGCCTTGTTATTTCATCTTTCGAATTATCCAAAATAGCAATGCTTGCATCCTTAAGATCGGTATTAATGGCAAAACCAAACAAAAGCACTTGTATTACCGGCATACCGAACATAATAATCAATGTGCGATAATCGCGGAAAATGTGATAAAATTCTTTTTTTACAAAACCTATGAATCGTTTCATTTTCGTAGCAAGTATTTTAAGTAGCAAGTATCAAGCAGACAGTAGTATATACTTGAATACAATTTACCAGATCAAATTTTATTATATTTTTGTAAACCATAAATCATTTTTTGAATTTCAGTTAATTCATTATTCAGTTTTTCATAAGCAATATCATTCAAATATCCTATTTTATTAGCAATTGCCAGCTGTGTCTCAATTTCGAAAGACGAACCAAGAGCTATTGCAAGAAAGCGCCCAAAATCTTTATTTGTATTTCTTCCGGCGCCTTCAGCAATATTTGAAGCAATTGAAACAGCACTTCGTGTCATTTGAGAGATTATCCCAAATTTTTCTTTCTCAGGAAATTTTTCGACTGACTTATATACCAATACCGAAAATTCCACAGCTTTTTGCCATACTTTTAGTTCTTTGAAGTTATTCATTTTTGTTATTTATATGTTTAGATTTTCTTTTTTCAACTTGGCGTTCTTGCTACTCTCAACTTGATACTCACGACTAATAATACTTGCTACTTTCGACTTGTTACTTAACTTACTCCTTCCTCGCCAACTTCACAAAAACCTCATTCATTGTTTTCACTTTATATTGTTCTTTTAAAACTTCCGGTTTATCCAAGGCTTCAATTCTTCCATCAACCATAATTGAAACTCTGTTGCAGTATTCAGCTTCATCCATATAATGAGTCGTAATAAACACTGTAACGCCCTCATTTGCTGCTTCGTAAATCATTTCCCAGAACTGTCTTCTGGTTATGGGATCAACTCCGCTTGTTGGTTCATCCAGAAAAATTATTTTTGGTTTATGAATTAAGGCAACTGAAAAAGCAAGTTTCTGTTTCCACCCTAATGGTAATGACTGCAATAAAGAGTTTTTCGCTTCTTCCATTCGAAGTTTTCCTATAAGTATTTCTGATCTTTCTTTAATGAGTTTGTTTGAAAGACCGTAAATACCTGCATAAAAACGAATATTTTCCAAAACAGTTAAATCTTC
>JAAXXA010000929.1 GCA_013334735.1 Bacteroidota bacterium | reverse complement strand
GGTTAATGTTAGTTAGTCCGGCATCATTAACTTTGTTACGGGCAATACTTATCATTTCAGAAGAACTATCCATAAGTGTTATTTCATGTATAAAATCTTTCAGGGCAAAACTCAATAAGCCTGTTCCTGCGCCAAATTCCAAAGCTTTTGTGATATTTTTATTCTTAGTTATTTTAAGTAATTCCTTTGCAATTGCATTAGTTCTTTGAATATGCATTTGGTTTTTATCCCAATCGTGCGCAACCTGGTCAAAGTGGTTAGTCATAGTTTTTATTTTACAGATGTTATTACTTCAAATTTTGGCGGGTTTGCAATTGTCCGTTTTACTTTACAAAGTTCTGCCGCATTTATAACTGCCGTTTTGTATTTTTCAGGAAAATCAGCGGGTAATTGTATGTCAATTTTAATGAAAGAAGGTAAACCTGTTTGCCTGTCATACTCTGCTTTTTGAATAATCCTGATATTTTCAGAATTAATATTCCGCTGGTCGCAAAACATTTTTACATAAATGCCCGCGCAAGTTCCAATTGCAGCCATAAACAAATCAAAGGGAGTAGGAGCTGAATTTTCACCTCCAGCATTTACAGGTTGATCAGTACGAATGATATGTTCATTCAAATGGGCAGTAATTACTTTATTGCCATCAAAAGTTATTTCCATAATTTACCAATTTTATTTATTTTTACCGTGTTTATTATTGTTTGAAGTGTAAACGTGTTTAAAATATTCGCAATCATTTGTGTTATCGAATTGCAAACCCATTTCATCAGCTTTACGTTTTGAGTGGTTTTCGATGTTTTCAAAAAATTCAGTACCACCTGATGCATCAAAAATACTTTTCAATTCTGCCAGTGCTTCATCGGGTATTTTACGCATTGCGCCAACTCCTTCGCCTTTGTAATTACCGCCAAGTCTTTCGTAAACTTCTTTTGCATTTTTACGAACCCAATCCCATACCGGACCTTGTTCCGGATGCATTTCTGTAGTAATACGATCAACAAACATGCAGTACCCGCTTCTTAAGATTTCATCACCGGTAGTTCGTTTTATTGCTAATGATTGTCGCCCTTTTTCGCTTTCAACAAAATAGCCTAATTGATGTGAAAGATGCCGTAGCGCTTGAATTATATAACCGGGTGTATTGTTTCTTGGACAACGTGTTTTGCATGATAAACATTCACCACAATACCAGATAATATCGCTTTTTAAAAGTTCTTCAATTTTCTTGTTGTCTTTGCTTTGAACTGTATCGGCTATCAATCGGGGATCGTAATTGTAAAATTCTGCTGCCGGACAAATTGCTGTGCATGTTCCACAGTTTATGCAGGCATTCAGACCTTCTATAAAACGAATATCTTTTTTTAATATGGAATATAAATCGTCAGTCATTTTTAAGATAGATTCAAATTGATTAACTCGTTTTCGTTATATAATAAGCAGTTTTCGCACTTAATATGATTGTTAATACCCTGTATTAGTTTATGACATTTCTTGCATTTGAA
>JAAXXA010000928.1 GCA_013334735.1 Bacteroidota bacterium | reverse complement strand
TCTCGACCCTCGCCGCCATACAAGCCCCGGTGATTATGATGAGCCAAAACCGCCAGGATGAACGCGACCGCCAGCGAGCGATTTACGACTACAAAGTCAATCTGAAAGCAGAACTCGAAATCCGCCAGCTCCACCAGAAAGTCGATCATTTGCTCTCAAAGCAATGGGAACGCCTGGTCGAAATTCAGGAGATTCAGATGGAGCTGATTAATGAGTTGAGGGAGAAGAAGTAGGATGGTGTCTCTTTGATGATACAAATATTTGACATAATGAATCGCAAATCTTTCATCGATTGATTGTTATTTCATTCGCATTTCCATACCATTCGACTTTGATGCTGCATTATCCTTTTTATTGGATTTAGGATAATTCCGAGGAATTGAAGACAATTATAGAATAAGCAAGCAAACAATGCGGGAGATTTCGACTTCTCGTCGGCATATATTATAACTTATATGAAATAATCATGCCAAAAAGATGTTTTACCGGTAATATTTTGAACATGAACTTGACCGTATTCAAATTTAGGCTTTTTTGATATATGTTTCGCATTTAGCTCGGGTTTATTCCTAAAGATAAGATTAGCCTCAAATGAGTTAAGTAGCGACTCAGCAAACGAGTAAGGCTTTATCCATTCAATAGGAATTGCATCTCCACTTTTTGATAAAAAAACAACACAGCACAAGTAGAGTCTTTTTTTTAAAAGGCTGTATTTTGGTGCATGAAGTTTTGATATAGCACTATGACCAGAAATGAATCTCGACGTGCTTGATGAAGTTTTGCCTATATAAACAACCCTTTCATTTTTATCATCGCCAATCGTTATAAGATAAACTGGATAACATGCAAGAGGCGGCTCGCCTGAACAACCTGATGAAATATATTTTTCACTCGAAATCCAAGCTAATTTTAAACATTGAGCCGGCAACCCTACTGTTTCATAAAGCAGATAAACTGATTGCAGAACAAGGAAGCAGCCGATTTCTTTTTCAGGAATTAATATTGAAGGATTCTTTAATGCTCTTTGAAAAAGGAAATCCCTTTCCTCATTTTTTAATGGGTGATAAGTTAGTTTATTAAACATACTTTTTTCTATAATAGGACGATAGAAGCATTATAACTAATACTATTTTATCTTTTACCAAAATTATTAACTTTTGTTGTTGTGTCAAGGTCTAAGACTTTTGTTACAAAAAAATATAGGTCTGAAGTGCTGACCAAATCATACATTGCTGGCCATATTTCAGTGACAATTACATCATCCAAAGCTAATTTTAACTTGGAAACATCATCTTTTATGAGTTGTTGGTAATCTTTTGCATCCATAAAAACAGCGAGAATTCCTACATTATACTTTTCGCCGTAACTACGAAGCTGCACTGGTGTCCGGTTATAAGTCAAATAAATTCAACTGGTTACTGGGATAGGTATCCTTAATCGTGCCGGCAGAGTTCGTAACCAATTGTAAAATATCGACTTTCTCGAATACGCTGACACTCAGAA
>JAAXXA010000307.1 GCA_013334735.1 Bacteroidota bacterium | reverse complement strand
CACAAATCTGCTAAAATTCAATAAAAAGTGCCTAAAGTTCAAGTCTGTTTTATATTGAAAATACAATATCTTGCGAACTGCAGATTGCCAACTGCTGATTGCCGACTGCAAACTTTTATTAAACACCTGTACATTTTCTTATTCATTATTCGTTATCTTTTCTTTTTTTCCTAATATCATAGCGCCGATTATAGCTGACAAAAATAGTACGGATGATGCTTCAAAAGGAAGCATGAATTCGTTAAAAAGAATTTTGCCAAAATTACCAACCAAACCTATTTGTGAATCAAATTTTTCATTAAAAGGAATTAGTGCAACACTTTTTACAGCGCCCGTAAGCACTAGAAGAAGCATTCCTCCCGAAATTATTGCAGCCAATTTTGTATAAAGTTTTTTATGAGGTTCGTTTTCCTTGTTAAGATTTAAAAGCATAATTACAAAAAGAAACAATACCATTATTGCACCTGTGTAAACTATAATATGCACTACAGCTAAAAACTGCGCATTCAATAGTATATAATGACCGGCAATTGCAAGAAAGCAAATAATAAGATGAATAACGCTATTGATAGGACTTCTGGAGAAGACTACCATTAGAGCGCTTAACAAAGCGACACCTGATAATAGATAGAAAAGAAATATCATTTATTTATTTGATAAAAATATTATTAATCATTAAATTATGCTTAATAGTTTTATGTTGGCGTTCATATACTTATTTTCTTTTTTTATTTGAAGTAATTTTTCTCTTTATTGAGCCTAGTTTCTTTTTTGCAGAAGATTTTAGTCCTTTATATTCATTATTAATCTCAGCTTCCAGCTCTTCGATACTAGGAAGTTCGGTTTTTAATACTTTTGGCAGTCCTTTTTTTAAGTAATATTCTGAAACACAAATAGGGGTTTTAATGCCCTGAAGCGAATAGCGGATTACCAATTCGTTTGGGGTTTTACATAACAATATACCAATTGTGCCATCATCTTTTATGTTCTTAATCTGCCCGTCAACGGTATTGATGTAAAAATTAAGTTTCCCGGCATATTCGGGTTTAAAATTACCCACTTTAAGTTCGAATACTACGAAACGATGCAAGTGATAGTTGTAGAAAAGAAGGTCGAGAAAATATTCGTCGTTTTTTACTTCAATATTAAACTGATTTCCAACGTAGGCAAATCCCTTACCTAATTCGAGCATGAACTTTTTGAGGTGTTGCATTAGTGCACGTTCCACTTCTCTTTCTTTGGCTTCTTCGCCGAGCATCAAAAAGTCAAAAACATAAGGATTTTTAAAGGTTTCGCGGACAAGGTCAGAATCAAGTGCAGGCAGGATGTCCTTAAAATTGGATATAGCTTTGCCTTGACGCTTAATAAGTTCATTTTCAATCTGACTTGCAAGTATATTACGGCTCCAGCTGTTTTCAACGCAATTTTGCATATAGAACAAACGCTGCTGATAGTTTTTTACTTTATCTAAAAGCAGCTGATGATGCCCCCATGGTAATTGTGCAGCAAGCTGCTGCACAAATGCAATATTATGTATGGATTTCGTTTGTGCAATTATCTCTTGCTTAAATTCATTTGATTGATTATTAGTGCTTTGTAATTGTGCAGCATGTGGTTGCACAATTGTATAAAAATCAGGATATGCTTCGGCAAATGAACGCATATATTTAAGATTCCGAACAGAGAGACCTTTAAAATCGGGAAATTCGGTTTTCAGGTCAACAGAAAAACGGTCAACTATTTTAGCGCCCCAACCATAAGCCTGCTGTTGCTGAAGAATAGCATTTCCAATTTCCCAATACATAACGAGTAGCTGTGTATTGGCAGTATAAATTGCCTTTATACGAGCCTGACGAATTTTTTCTTTCAGGTTGTTCAGTATCTCGAAATAAGGTTTGTCTGTTAGCATTGAAAATTAAAATTTCATTAATTAAATCCTGATTATTTATTATGTGAATATTTTAAATTTTTTTTAAACTCAAATACATTAGGTGTTTGCCTCTTTGTAACATCTATCCTTTTATTTTTTTCAATAGGCTCCAAAAGTTTATCCTTGCCAAAAATAAAGTTTTTTCTCACATTTTCACAATCCACAATTCTTGTAGTGAGAAAAATAGCTTCTTTAGGGCATGAATCTTCGCAATAACCACAAAAAATGCAACGCAACATGTCAATCACATAAGTAGATGCATACTTTTCTTCTCTGTATAAATGTTTTTCTTCAGAAGTGCGTTCGGCTGCAGTCATGGTAATTGCTTCTGCAGGGCAGGCTAAAGCGCATAATCCACAGGCAGTACAGCGCTCACGACCTTCGTTGTTACGTTTTAACACATGCCGGCCGCGAAATACCGGGCTGAAATATCTTTGCTGCTCGGGATAATTAATAGTAACTTTTTTTTTGAAAAAATGTTTTATGGTAATAAGCATTCCCTTGACAATTGCAGGAATATATATCCATTCCCAAAATGTCATCTTTTTATTTGAAACTATTTTTGATCTGCCGGTTAAGCTTACCATAATTAAATTTGTTAGTGATGTTGCAAAAAATTAAAATATATTGCAAATTGCATATTTATAAGACTTATTATTATCAATGGTTTTGACGACTTAAAAATTTTGCATTTTAGATTTTGCATTTTAAAATTTGCATTGAATATTTTGATACTTAGAGTTAACAGACAAAAGCTAATTATTCGGTTCTTATATATTTTATCTCAGTTGAGTTAAGTTTTTTAATGCTTTCATAAATAAAAGAAGAACTGTTTTTTCGCACTTTAAAAACAATTTTGCATTTTATGTTAAAATCGGTTGAAATTATTTCAATTCCGTTATCCTTAATAATTTTCATTACATCATTCATGGCAGGATAATCATAAGTTATTTCATAAATTTCGTTAACGGTTTTTGTTATAATAACATTATTGTTTAATGCTTCAAGAGTAGCATTTTTGTAGGCATTGATAAGACCGGGCACTCCAAGTAAAGTACCTCCGAAATATCTAACAACAACAATAAAAATGTTTGTTAGATCTTTAGATAATATCTGATTGAAAATAGGTTTGCCGGCAGTTCCCGAGGGTTCTCCGTCATCGCTGGAGCGATAAAGCATTTTATCTGAGCCAATACGGTATGCATAGCAATGATGACAAGCATCATGATATTGTTTGCGTGTATCTGAAAGAATTGTTTTAGCCTCTTCCTCTGTATTTACAGGGTATACATAAGCAATAAATTTGCTTCCCCGATCTTTAAATACTCCTTCCGATTTTTCTTTAATTGTTTTATATGTATCTTCAAAAAGCATAACACAAAATTATGATATTTTTACTATACCGACATACATTAAATTTAATTAGTTATAAATGAAACTCTATAAACTTAGCAACTTTTATGAAATAACATATACAATACCTATAAATAATGCAAATCTCAAATTGCAAAATATAAAATGTAAAATTTCAAGAAAATCAATATATATAAATTTAAAATTTGCATTTTAGAATTTACATTTTGCATTATACTTTTGAACAGTTTTTTTTGTAACAAGTACTTAGGTGAGCCATATTCAGAAATATAATAAAAAATATTTTATTCCGCATTATATGCGGTATATATTTTTTTATTTCGAATATTATATTTATTTTTACCGCATAAAATGCGGCTAATGAACCAAAATGTAAATTCCAATACTGATTGGGCTAACTTCAGGTGGAATAGTAATAATTTACTATTTGCGCTTGGGAAAGCTCGAAATATGCAAGGAAGATTAATTGGCAAAATGGAAACTCTTGGATTTGAACATCGAGAAGAAGCTTTGCTAAAGACTTTAACACTAGACATATTGAAATCAGCCGAAATTGAAAGAGAGATATTAAACCCCGAACAATTAAAACTCTCTATTGCTAAACGTTTGGGAATAAAAATTAGTAATGAATATATATCTGACACAGAAGTAGATAATATTGTTGAAATTATACTTGATGCTACCCAACAAAACGATAAACCACTTAATGCTCAAACATTATTCAAATGGCATACAGCTTTATTTCCTTCTGCTGAAAGAGGTATGAATAAAATTGTAGTTTGCGACTGGCGTTCCGAAAAAACAAATTATAAAGAAGTTGTCTCTATTGAACCTGAAGGAAAAATAATACATTTTACAACACCGGATCCAACAAAATTAAACAACGAAATGAATACTTTTTTTGATTGGTTTAATAGCGATAATTCTCTCGATCCTTTGCTTAAAGCAGGAATAGCTCACTTGTGGTTACTTACTGTTCAACCTTTCGATAAAGGGAATGGAGTAATAGCGCATATTATTTCCAATATGATTCTTTCAAAAGCAGATGAGTGCTCACAAAAGTATTATAGTTTATCGTCACAATTCTGCATTAAAAAAAATGAATATTTTAATATACTTGAAAAAACAAAAAAAGATGGCTTAGATATTACGGAATGGTTGATATGGTTTCTAAATTGTTTAATTGCGGCTTATAATGCTGCTTTTATTGATAATAAAAATATGATGAGCAACTTAATG
>JAAXXA010000927.1 GCA_013334735.1 Bacteroidota bacterium | reverse complement strand
AAGCTTCATAAGGAGTATTATAAGGATTGAAATATTTATGAACGTCACCATCGGAGAACCATTTAGTACACATGTAATAAAAGTGATCGCTTGTTTGAAGGTATTTCCAATCGTTTAAAATAGCAGGATCGTTACAGTGCTTTACCTTTTCTTCTATTTCGTATAATTTATTAAATGCATCGTCCTGCAAATCATTTCCAAGCCAGGCTGTAAGGTCTCTTTCTTCGTCAGCCCATGAAATAGGGTAGGGAACATAAATAGGAGATACAGGTTGTAACAATTTTGAAAGTTCCGAAGGCGTATGGAATTTAAAATTTGAAAGAGAGAAAACTCTTCCGGGTAAGGCTTTAAGAAATTCAAAAATCCCGGTTTCAGGCCACTGATGTTCGCCAAATGTTTCATAATCCATGAAAAGATTAACACATTCCTGAGTATTGTCAACAGCATTAAGCCAGTCAACATACTTTTCAGTAGTAAGTGGCCATTCATTCCAGCTTGTTTGTGAAAAACGGAAAGCAATATCGTCGCTGAGCTGGTAATTTTTCAAAAGAATTTTTAACTTCGGGTTAATTGAATTACAATATAAAAAATTTGGACTCTTCCATCCAAGCACATGTTTAGCGCCTTCGGTAAGCATAGTGTTAAAGCCCATTTCGGCAACCATTTCTCCTATTCCATCAGAATAAATTAACTCGGTATTTCTGAAAGTAGTTGGTTTTTTTCCAAATAAACGTTCTATTTTTTCAGATTGTAGTTTAACCTGATTGAAAAATTCATTCTTGCTTTTTAAAGCGCTTAGAGAATGTGAATATGTTTCGGCAAGAAACTCAACACATCCTGTTGCAGCAAGCTTTTGAAAACTTTCAATAACATCGGGAGTGTACATTTCAAACTGATCTAATGCCGTACCAGAAATAGAATAACTGATTTTAAAAGAATCACCAAATTCCTTAATCAGATCGAGCATTACATTGTTAGTCGGAATATAACACTTATCGGCAACTCTTCTTAAAATATAACGATTGGTATAGTCATCGTAATAATGGTGGTTTACCCCAATATCAAAAAATCTATATGTCCTTAACCTGAAGGGCTGGTGTACCTGGAAATAAAAACAAATTGCTCTCATTTTATTATTTTGATTATTCTATAAAAAATTTCTAAAAAAAATAGTATCCGTAATAAATTGTAAATCGTTTTCTCTTATGCCTTGTAAGCTCATTACTTTATATTAATCGTCAATTCGGAATCGAAGTCTCCTAATTTACTATTTTACTAACGACTAATTCAATTTTCTCTGCTTAAAGCCATTTCATATACAAGTCTTACTTTAATTGCAGAATCATCCCATTTCATTGAGTTAACTTCTTCTTTTCCGTGAAGAATAAACATCTTTGAAAGAGCTTCGTAATGCAACAATCCATAGATTGCATCCGATAAAGCGTCAATATCCCAAAAATCCACTTTTAAAGCATGGCGCAACACTTCAGCTACACCGGATTGTT
>JAAXXA010000926.1 GCA_013334735.1 Bacteroidota bacterium | reverse complement strand
CAATCGCGGTTCACTAGGACTATACTGGAGTAGTACACAGAATACCTCTGACTTTGGTCTTGATCTGCGTTTCGACAGTAGCTCCAGTTGCATAACAAATATCCACGATAAGGCTTACGGCTTTTCTATCCGTTGTATAAAAGACTAAGTTACCAAGAAATATTAATGAAAATTAAAATATATATATATCATGAAAATTAAATTAAAATTAACAATAAGAATATTGTTTACTTTAATAACTTTTTACTTTTCATTCTTCACTTTTCACTCCTTTTCCCAAGGTATTGGCATCAATATTACAGGTGATTCTTCCAACTCCAAAGCATTGCTCGACATTGATGCAAAAAACATGAGCCCTAAAGCCGGATTGCTTATACCTCGTATGACAACAGCTGAGCGCGATGCTATTACTACCCCCATTCCCGAATCGTTGCTTATATACAATACAGACACTAAATGTTACGAAGGATATAATGCAACAACTGCTACGTGGGTAGGCTTTGGATGTATTGGTTGCACCTTGCCCACTGCTCCAAGTGCAGGTACAAACACTCCCTCTCAAACAGAAATAATATGGAATTGGAATGCTGTTTCAGGAGTTACCGCTTATAAATGGAATACAACAAACAATTACGGTACTGCGACAGATGTAGGCGCAGTTACTTCAAAAACAGAAACTTCTCTAAGCTGCAATACAGCATACACAAGGTATATATGGACTTATAACAATTGCGGAAATTCTACAGCTACAGCTTTAACTCAAACAACTTCCTCTTGCTTTTCTTGTGGCAGTCCTTTTTCTGTTACCCATACTAGTGGAGCTGTAGCGCCTGAAACAAAGACAGTAAGCTATGGAACAGTAACAACAAGTCTTTCAGGTGCAAGTAAATGCTGGATAACTCAGAACTTAGGCTCAACCAATCAGGCAACATCAGCTACCGATGCCTCCGATGCTGCCGCAGGTTGGTATTGGCAGTTTAACCGTAAACAGGGTTATAAAGTTGGTCCAACTCCGGCATGGACTGTTACTTCTATTAATGAAAATAGCGACTGGCTTGCAGATAATGATCCTTGCACAATTGAACTGGGGTCAGGTTGGCGTATTCCTACTCAAACTGAATGGACTAATACAGATGCAAATGGACAAAGCGGAGGTTGGGATAATTATAACGAGGCTTTTGCAGATGTGTTAAAACTACATGCAGCAGGGGTTCTGGATGTTAGCAATGGAGCGCTTTGTAGTAGAGGTTCAATGGGTGGCTATTGGAGTAGTAAGCAGGACAACAACACTTACGCCTGGTACTTTTATATCGATACCAATTATAGCTATCTGGACAGCTTCGGTAAGGCATACGGCAGATTGCTTCGTTGCATAAAAGATTAATAAATTGAGAAAGGAAATGATATTTTTTATTATTTACTCACGAGGAAACAATTATTTTTACTTTTGCAGAAGAAATTATATTTAAAAAATATTATGTATAAAAATTTAAAAAACAAAGTCCATA
>JAAXXA010000306.1 GCA_013334735.1 Bacteroidota bacterium | reverse complement strand
TTTATCTGCATTGCTATATAAAAGATCAACTTTGAAATTTTCAATAGGGGAGGGGTACACATCAACAATATCTGAAGAAATATTTCCACCTGATATTTCTTTTATAAGTAAAGCGGCTCGTTTTAGTGCAAAAATTATCATATTTGGATCAACACCTCTTTCGAAACGGAATGAAGCATCTGTTTTCAAGCCATGATATTTAGATGTTTTGCGAACATGAACGGTATCGAAATATGCGCTTTCGATAAATATATTTTTAGTATTTTCCGAAACTCCTGATTTTATTCCCCCGAATACTCCGGCAATGCACATACCTTCGTTTGCATCGCAAATCATTAAATCTTCTGAAGTAAGCTCTCGCTCTACTCCATCTAGTGTAATAAATTTTGTTCCTTTTTCAAGTTTTTTTACAACTACTTTTTTACCTGCTATTTTATCAGCATCAAATATATGAAGAGGTTGACCGGTTTCAAACAAAACGAAATTGGAAATATCTACAATATTATTTATTGGTCTAAGTCCGATTGATTTAAGCCTGTTTTGCAGCCATGATGGGGACTCGCCAACCTTAATATTATTTAAAGTTACACCCGCGTATCTTATACATGCTTTAGTATCTTCAACTATTACATCAATCTTAAGATCATTATTTTCTTTGCCAAAAGCGCTGATGACAGGCTTTTTAAGATTGTATTTTTTATTTGTAATACAGCTATAAGCAGCAATCGAATCTCTTGCAACTCCAATATGCGACATGGCATCTGCTCGGTTTGGAGTTAGACCTATTTCGAAAATCCAATCCTGCTCAATGTTAAAATATTCGCTTGCAGGAGTTCCAATTTGTGCAGAAGGATCAAGAATCATAATACCTGCATGAGAAACACCTAATCCCAATTCATCTTCAGCGCATATCATACCTTCTGAAACTTCGCCACGGATTTTTGCTTTCTTTATTTCAAACTCTCCTTTTTCAGAATATATAATGGTACCAATGGTTGCCACAACAACTTTTTGCCCCGCTTCCACATTTGGCGCTCCACAAACAATATTTAGCAATTCAGTTTTACCAACATCAACGGTAGTAATGCTTAATTTATCTGCATCTGGATGTTTTGCTTTTGTTTTTACTTCTCCAATTACGAATCCGGTCAAACCTCCTTTTACAGAACAAAATTCTGTTAAAGCTTCTACTTCAAGTCCGCAATTGGTTAATACTTCCGAAAGTTGCTGTGGTGTGGCATCAATATCTGA
This sequence comes from Bacteroidota bacterium, assembly GCA_013334735.1. Classification (GTDB taxonomy): domain Bacteria; phylum Bacteroidota; class Bacteroidia; order Bacteroidales; family CG2-30-32-10; genus JAAXXA01. The sequence continues at coordinate 3,310 of JAAXXA010000306.1, read as the reverse complement.
ATATTGTTTTAGCCAATTATATGAAATTTTCATTTGATTATATTTACTGCAAAAATAAGAAACTGTTTTGATTTTATGTAACAACTATGGCGATTTAATAAAAGTAAAAAAACAAATATATCTAGCCACAGATTCACAGATTAATAATAATTAATTTTTTTTAAATATTACTATTTTTGGTAGTTAATAAATCTGTGAATCTGTGGCTATTATTGTTAATATTGGCATTAAGTAGTTACGTTTTAAAGAATAAATACATTTCTAAGGAAATATTTATTTTATTAAAAAATGTGCTTATTAAAAAAAATAAAATAAATTTGTCAAATATGAGTTATTGGTTTTTTGATTTACGATAATATTGAAAAGATATACTAAATACATAACAACAGGTTTTATTCTTCTCACGATAGTTGTGTCATTTTATTCGTGTTCCACAAAGAAAAATACTTTTACCCGCAGGTTTTATCATAATATGACGGCGAGGTACAATGGCTATTTTAATGGTAATGAGAGTTTTAAAGAAGGATTGGCGGAGCTTGAAAAACTTCATGTTGACGATTACGCGAAGATACTTTCTATTTATAAATTGGGAACAGCCGAAAATGCAGCTTCATTAAACACATACTTTGACAAAGCATACACAAAAGCCTCTACGGTTATACAAAAGCATTCTATTTTTATTAAAAAGAAAGAACATGTACGCTGGGTACCTGAAGCTTATTTGCTGATAGGTAAAGCGTATTATTATAAGCAGGAATACAAGCTTGCTGCTGATGCTTTTGAATATATTATAAAACAGTACGATAATTATCCTATAAAATACGATGCGATGCTTTGGCTTTGCAGAACATACAATCAACAGAAAAAATATACTAAAACCGAAGCGCTGCTTGAAGTATTGCAAAACAAGATTGACAGAAACAAAGTTGGTAAATCTGCATTGAAAGAATTTCCACTTGTATATTCCGATTTTCATTTAAAGCAACAAAATTATGATCCGGCTATTGAATATCTTCTTTCAGGTATTAACAAAAACAGAAAAAAACAGATCAGATTACGCCTTAGGTTCATACTTGCTCAAATATATCAGCACAATGGAAACTTTGCTTATGCCACAGCGCTTTATGATAAAGTGATAAAAATGAATCCTCCTTACGAAATGGCATTCAATGCTAAAATAAACAAGGCAATGTGTTATGATGTAGCAAGCGGGAACAGTAAAAATATTAAGAAATTGCTTAACAGAATGGCAAAAGATTCAAAAAATGTTGACTATCTCGATCAGATATACTATGCTCTTGCTGAAATTTGCATGAAAGAAAGCGATACCACGTGCGCTATTTCAAATTATAAACTTTCTTCTGAAAAAAGTATTTTGAATAAAAATCAAAAAGCAACTTCTCTTTTAAAACTTGCCAATCTTTACTTTAGTATGCCTGAATATGAACTTGCGGAAGCTTATTACGACAGTACTATGTTAGTGCTTCCGAAAGATTATCCTAATTATAATAAAATATCAGCGCTCACCAAAGTGCTTAAAAATCTGGTAACTAATCTTCGTATAGTCCAATTGCAGGATAGTTTGCAGCAGCTCTCAAAATTGACAGATGCTGAAAGAAATAAAATAGTAGATGCCATTATTACCAAGGTAATCAAGGAAGAACAGCAAAAAAAGTTGGACGATTATCAAAAGCAACAAAATATTTATAACGCGGCAACTGCTTCTGCTCTCACAACAACAACTGCTTCATGGTATTTTTATAATCCCACTGCAATAAACTTTGGAAAAGCAGAATTTGTAAAAAAATGGGGAAGCAGAAAGCTTGAAGACCTTTGGTGGCTTGCCAAAAAGCAAGCGGAGGAAAGTTTTGAAAATGTTGAAAATTCAAATGATTCAATTTCTACCGACTCGGTTAAAACAAAAACGATTTCTACTTTTAATTTAAAAGACAGAAATTATTATATTAAAAATATACCATTTAGTAAAGAAGATATAAAAAAATCGAATGGTAAAATTATTGAAGCTCTTTACAATATTGGTTTAGTTTATCAAAACGATTTATCTGATCTACCAAAAGCAATTGAATATTATGAGGAAATTATTAAAAGATTTCCTGCCGATAGTGATTATGTGATAAAATCGTATTATCAGCTTTATCTTGCGTATGATGACATGGATAATGCATCAAAACGAAACTATTATAAAGAATTAATTTGCAGCAAATATCCTTCGGGTGATTATTGCAATATAATTAAAGATCCTAATTATAAAAAAATTTCAGATCAAAATGTAAGTTTAGCAAATAAACTTTACAAAGAAACTTTCAATGCTTATAAAGAAAATAAATGGGATTCAGTAATTGTTAAATCAAAAAGAGCAACCGAATTATTTGACTCAGATACTTTGTTGATGCCAAAATTTAATTATCTAAAGGCTGTATCGTACGGGAAGCTTAAAGATAGTTTGAATTTTGTTAATACATTGAAATATATTATAACAAAATATCCAACAAATGCTTTGATGCAAAAAGCTCAGGATTTACTGGACTTCTATACAGGAAAAATCAAAACTACAACAAAAGTTAATGGGAAAACTTCTGCAAAAAAAGAATATAAATTTGACGAAAATTCGGTTCATTTATACGCTATTGTGGTAAAAGTCAGCAAAGACTTTAAAATCTCTGATCTTAAAAATTCCATTTCCAATTTTAATACTAAAAATTATAATTCAAACAAACTTAGCGTTAGCAATATCTTTCTCAATGATACGCTACAGATAGTTACTGTAAATAACTTTGAAAATAAGGAAAAAGCAATGTTATATTATAAAAACATTAAATCGGATAAAGATGTTTTTATAAAAATAAAAGTTTCCGATTATACTCAGTTTGTTATTTCAGTTGATAATTATCCTGACATGTATAAAAACAAAGATGTTGAAAATTATAAAATTTTCTTTGCAAAAAATTATCTGAAATAAGAATGTGCTAACTATGGTGTGTCTGTAATGTCCATTTTTTATCGCATTGTCATGCTGAGCGGAGTCGAAGCATCTTATTATCAACCGTTTTGTATAGTTCGCACTTCGACTTCGCTCAGTGTGACAGATCACTATGACAAAATGGTTATATTACCGACAGACTCTAACTAATCTGTACTTAAAGTGCTAAGAGTTTGGAGTGCCTAAAGTAGCAATAAATGCTTCTCGGGTCTAAACTTTAGGCGCTTTAAGTAATCAAAACTTTAGGCACTGATTAATTATGCGAATCAAGGGTTGAAATTAAAAATTATAAATATCATATTATCAAGC
>JAAXXA010000305.1 GCA_013334735.1 Bacteroidota bacterium | reverse complement strand
TATATTCCAGACTGTTTTTGCTTTCAAGATAAGTTTGTTGCAATTCGATAAATTCGGAGTTTTCAATTACTGCAACAATTTGTCCTTTTGTAACAGGACTACCTTGAACCAGATCGGTACTTTTAACATAACCGCCCATATTTGCAGAAACTGAAACTAAGTTTTGCGGCGGAACATTTATTAGTCCGTTTGCTTTTATAACATTGTTCATCTCTTTATATTCCACCTGTCCTAATTCGATACCGGCCATTTTATACTGGTCGTCGTTCATTTCTACAGTGTTCAGGGGAAGCACTTCGTGCTCTTCGTTGAGCTTTGAATTGTTGTTACAGCTTATAAAAATCAAGCTCGAAATTATCATTAAGAATAAAATATTTGTTTTCATAATTTTCATAATTTAAAAAGGTTAATTTGATTTAGCAAAATTTTAATTTGGTTCTAAATGCTATTGCTTCGACTCCGCTCAGCAACCGCATTCATCAATCTGTTAGACTCCGACAGTTGGATGCTTTGTTTTTTATGATTAATATTATTATGAGATTCCTCGCTATCGTTCGGAATGAGGAATCATTTTTTATTATATTTGCATGACATCAGTCATATAAAAGTGTTTATCCATATTTCTCATAATTTCCAGTGTCATCTGCATTATATTTATTTAAAATGTTATTTTGTTTTCCCCATAATTTTATCTATGTCAATTACTGACTGATTATAATTATTGAGTGTTTGTAAATAATTTGTTTTTATTTCTAATGCTTTATCCAGATTTAAAACATATTCCACATAGTCTATATTTCCTGCCTTGTAGCTCTTTCCGGATTGTTCAATAATTAATTCGGATTGCGGAAGCGCTGATTTTTCGTAATATTCAAGACTCGTTTTATATTTCAAATTTTCCTGTAAAAGCATTTGATATTCACCAAAAATTTCTGTCTTGTAGTATTCATAGTTGTTTAGCGCTATCTGTTCGTTTATTTTTGATGCTTTGATTTTTGCCGATTTAGAAAAAAACATTAAAGGAATTGATATTCCAACTTGCCCTCCGGTAAAACGGTAATCCGCTTGAATATCTTTATTAGATTGATTAAAATATGAAACTGAAAATTCAGGCATTAATTTATTTTTTTCAACTTTTGTTTCCATACCGCTTATATTAATTTGTTGTTGAGATAATGCCAAAGCAGGATTGTTTGAAATAAGCGTACTGTCTATAATATTTGAAAACTCGCTTTTCTTTAAATCATCTAAATTAAATGAAATATCTTCTTTTTCATTTAACAGTATCTGTAACTTTTTTTGATAAATAATAATATCAGAATTAATCTGAGCGATCAAAGTTTTTATTTCCATCAAACGTGTTTGTACAGCCATTTTTTCAAGTAAATCGCTTTCACCTTTTTCTGTTCTGAGCTCGGCAGCTTTATAAAAATTAGTGTAAATACTGTCCTGATATTTCAGCAGTTTTAAACTTGCAATGTAATATGCCAAACTGTAATAATAAGATTTTACATTATTCGCAATTTCCGCTTGTGTTAATGATAATTCGAGTACGGAATTTTTAATATATGCTTCTGAAAGTTTTGATTGACGGAAGTTTGAACCCGGGCTTGGAAACGATTGAGTAATCGTAAGATTATTGTCTTTTACGTACGAGTTTGATTGCCCGTAAGTATAATCAATATCTGTATTTCTGAATTCCCTGTTTGCATTTTTAATTTTTTTCTGATAATCAATTTGCAAAGAAGCCGATTTAATATTCCCGTTATTTGTTAATGCTTGTTTTATTGCTTCGTCCAAAGTGTAAACTTTAGGACTCGAAGTGAGTTTTGCCGAACCATTGACGGTTTGTGCCTGAGTATAATCAGGAAATACAAATAAGCTCCCGAAAGTGAAAAACATCAATACTATATTAATAACAGAGCTTGTTTGTTTTTTCCTTTTACCTGAAAAGAATACGTATAGCACGGGAAGCACAATCAAAGTTAAGAGTGTTGCTGAAATCAAACCGCCTATAACGACTGTTGCAAGAGGTTTTTGCACTTCAGCGCCTGCAGATGCAGATATTGCCATAGGTAAAAAGCCAAGAGAAGCAACGGCTGCTGTCATAATTACAGGGCGAAGGCGCGATTTCAAGCCCCTTCTGACTCTTTCATAGATATCAATAATTCCTTCTTCTTTTTCAAGCCTGTTAAATTCAGCAATAAGTACAATGCCGTTTAGAACTGCTACTCCAAAAAGCGCGATAAAGCCTATTCCTGCTGATATACTAAAATTCATTCCGCGCAAATACAGGGCAATTACGCCTCCTATAGCCGACATTGGTACTGCCGAGAAAATTAGTAAGGTTTGTTTTATAGAATTAAATGTGAAAAATAATAAAATGAAAATCAATAATAATGCTACAGGCACAGCAATAGAAAGACGTTTTTTAGCTGCAACAAGATTTTCAAACTGTCCGCCATAAGTAATATAATATCCGGCGGGAAGCTTAATTTTTTTATCAATTTTTGCGCTGATCTCTTTAATTATTGAAGCCACATCACGGTTGCGCACATTAAAACTAACGGTAATACGTCTTTTTGTACTTTCGCGTGAAACCTGCGCTGTTCCTGTTTTAATTTCAACAGAAGCCAGCTGATCAAGGGTTATTTGCCCTCCGTTTGGTAAAGGCAGATAAAGATTTTTTATATTTTCAACATCTTGTCGAAAATCTTTATCAAAGCGTACAACCAGATCAAAACGTTTTTCTTCGTCATACACAACACCTGCAATGTTGCCTGCAAAAGCGGTTTTTAATAAACTATTTATATCAGAAATATTTAAACCATATCGCGCTATTTGCGCACGGTTATATATTACCTGTATCTGACCTGATCCCGTAACTTTTTCCACATTTATTTCTTCTATTCCTGAAATTGGACGAATTAATTTTGCAATTTCTTCTCCTTTTTGCGCAAGTGTTTCAAGGTTGTTGCCAAATATTTTGACTGCAACATCTTGTTTCGAGCCTGTCATTAATTCGTTAAATCGCATCTGAATGGGTTGTTGCAAAGTGAAAACGACACCTTTTAAAACAGATAATTCTTCCTGCATTTTTCCCATCATTTCTTCCCTCGTTTTTGCTGAAGTCCACTCACTTTTATCTTTCATAACAATAATATAATCCCCTGTTTCCATTGGTGTAGGGTCGGTTGGGATATCTCCCGTTCCGATTTTGCAAATAGCATGTTTTACTTCAGGAAATTTTGTCATTAATATTTTATTGGCTTTTTCGACAGTTTCAATTGTGTTGGACAAAGATCCTCCTTGTAAAGTCATTACTCCTGCTGCCAAATCGCCTTCTTCGAGCTGTGGTATAAATTCACCGCCAAGAGAATTAAATAATATAAAACTTGAAAAAAGTAATACTATTGAAATTAAAATAACAGTGATTTTATGTTTAAGAGAAATATTTAATAGTGGAGTAAACACCTTGTTAATTCCATTTATTAACTTATCGGAAATATTTTTTTTATGTTCTGTTTTTTTACTTAGAAATAAGGCAGAAGCAACAGGAACATAAGTGAGTGATAAAATGAGAGCTCCAAGAATTGCAAAACTTACTGTTTCTGCCATTGGTCTGAACATTTTGCCTTCAATGCCTACTAATGCAAGGATAGGCAGGTAAACTATCAATATGATTATTTGCCCGAAAGTAGCTGAGTTCATCATCCTTTTAGCAGAACCTAAAACTTCATTATCCATTTGTTCAGGAGTAAGCGACTTTATGCCGACATGATGTGTTTTGCTTTGTTTAATACGGTGCACAATGCTTTCAACAATTATTACAGCGCCATCCACAATTAAACCGAAGTCAATTGCACCAAGGCTCATCAAATTTCCGGATACTCCGAATAGTTTCATCATCGAAATTGCAAAAAGCATCGAAAGCGGGATTACGGATGCAACAATAAGTCCGGCTCGTAAATTTCCAAGAAGTAATACCAGAATAAATATTACAATTAAACCACCTTCGATAAGGTTTTTTGAAACAGTGCCAATTGCTCGATTAACCAAATCTGTACGGTCGAGATATGGCTCTATTTCCAAACCTTCGGGAAGCGATTTTTCGATCAGTTTAATTTTTTCCTTAACTCCGTCAATTACTTGCGATGCGTTTTTACCTTTTAGCATCATTACTACTCCGCCAACAGCTTCTCCTGTGGTGTCAACAATAAGTGCCCCATATCTTGGCGCGCATCCGAATTGAACTTTTGCAACATCGCTAATAAGTACAGGTAATCCATTTTCGGAAGTTCTTACTGCTATATTTTCAATATCTTCCAATGTGTTTACAAGCCCGATACCCCTTATGAAATATGCATTTGGTTTTTTATCGATATATGCGCTGCCGGTATTTTCATTATTTTTTTCAAGGGCTTCAAATATTTCAGTTAGCGTAATATTCATACTCTTTAATCTGTCAGGATTTACGGCAATTTCGTATTGTTTTAAAAAACCTCCGTAGCTATTTACATCCGCTACACCCGGAGTTCCCAGCATTTCTCGTCTTACAATCCAATCC